>NZ_KV788470.1:0-2395 GCF_001807295.1 Corynebacterium sp. HMSC06C06 | reverse complement strand
GGGGGGGGGTAACGTCTCAGTATAGGGCCAGTCTGCCTTCAAGAAAGCTTAAGACCTTAAGACGCCTCTAAGTCTGGCCGAGGGTAGCAGATGACCCATTCCCTAATTGTTCTCATGAAAGGATTCTTCATGACTTTGAAGAAAGTCAACGGTTCTGCTCGTCGTCGCGGTACGACGATTGCAGCCGCCGCGCTCTCTGTCGCGATGGTGGGCCCGTTCGTTCATGCTGTGGCAGCTCCGGCTCCGTTTGCTGCTGTTGCGCAGGCTCAGGAGGCGGGCGCTGCCCAGGGTGCAACCGAAGCTGCGGACCCATACGGCGCCATCTACTCTCCCGGCATTTACGAGGGCAAACAGACCGTCAGCGGTTCTGTGCTGTTCTACGACCAGTACCCGGGTACTTCTAACGGCAACACTGCTTCGAATGGTGGCGAGGCTGCTGGCTACGGCAAGGCGCTGCCGGCCGCGAACTTAACTGCAGGTGAGAACTTCAAGGGTGCCACCGTGTATGCGCAGTGGTTTGAAAAGCCCAATAAGTCCGCCACGGGTGGCGAGCCGAGTGTGGCCTCTCCGGTGTACAAGACCACGGTGAATGAGGACGGCACGTTCTCTATCAACATGCGTCCATTCATGGATTCCGAGGGCAACCTCCGTGAGTTCTGGGCACAGTACGCGATTACGGCTGGTTTGCGTGGCCAGAAGGTCAAGATCTGGGTTGACGGCTACGACCGCGACCAGTATGAGATGGTTCGTGGCTACGGCGAGCGAATCATGCCGGACGGCACCGTAACAGACTCTACGGGTGGTGCCGGCTGGAGTTCTAGCAAGGGCACGGTGGCCGGTGCGCACCAGGTGTTTGTGCGTCGCGCTGACGCTAAGGCGATGCTCGGTGACGAGTCCGGTTGGCGCAAGGTCACCGACGAAGAACTCGCCATGAAGTCGAGTAATGGTGGCGCCGTATACGGCCAGGCGTATTGGAACATGAACCAAGGCCTGGGCAAGCTTGCACAGAAAGAAATCGCCGGTCCTTCCGGCGATCGCAAGGTCAAGGGCGTCAAGGTTGTTGGCGCCTATCTGTCCGACAAGGCTGTTGTCGAGATTGAGAAGTACGTTGAGCAGAACAAGGGGTCTGAGTTCCAGGACCACTCGCTGCGTGGCGCTGGCTGGGACGTACAGGACGAGTTGAAGCTGCAGGCGTGGATCAACCAGCAGATCAAGTCCAACCCGGACTGGATTGCGGAAAAGGTCGTCACCGAAACCAATGGTAATGGTGAGTACCGTCTGCAGTTCAACGGCACCTATGGTATCCGTCCTGGGAACGGCGGTAAGGTTCCTGCAGACAAGGTTGGTACCGTTGCTCCTACTTCTTCTGAGGGTTACTTCAGCAATAAAAGTCTTGGTTTGCGTGGTGATCAGAAGCATGTGAACTGGGACTGGATGTTCATTGACACCCCCGATCTGCCCACCGGCACGTCCAACATGGGCGCATGGCGCGGCAACGTCTGGCAGGGCCTGACTGCAGGTGCTTGGGGCGTGTCTAACATTGGCACCGGTGTGGCTGCCGACCAGTTTGATATGCGTGGCATGCAGGCCACGCTGCTGACTCCTAATTACAACGTGCAGCAGTGGGACATGGCCTTATTTCCGAACAAGATCAACTTCGGCGTTGAGAAGTACGACTCCCTGACCAACTTCGCCCGCCCGGGCGATAAGACCCACGCCTTTACCAAGAGCCTGCCGGCGGCGGACATGAATGCCCGCTACGAGGTTGAGTGGCGCGACGGTGACGGCAACGTCATCAAGACCTGCAAGGGTGTTGACTCGGATGGCAACCTCCTTCCCTCTGGCGAAGGTGAGGGCATCCCCGCCAAGTCCGACGGTTCTCTGCCGAATTGCGATATCCAGGTTCCAGAGAACCTCGAAAAGACGACGGTCTACACCGCCACCTTGTACGGCCTAGACGAGAGCGGCGCTCGTATCCCGCTGGCCTCCGACTCCTTCACCGCCGTCACCGGCACTGCCAGCGAGGTCACCCCGAAGTATGACGAGACTTCGGCCGAGGTGGGCAAGGAGAAGACGACCGAGCCTCCCAAATTTGTTGACCAGGAGACTGGCGAGCCGATTGCTTCTGGCGACGAGCGCCTCAAGGGTGCCAAGTATGAGATCCTCAAGGAGTCCCTGCCGGAAGGCTGGAAGGCCTCCATCAACGAGAAGACTGGTGAAATCACCGTCACCCCAGGCGAAAACGGAAGCGACGGGAAGAAGCTCGAGCCGGGCCAGATTGTAGACATCCCGGTGCGCGTGACCTACGCCGATGGTACCTCCAACGGTACTAAGGCCCCGATCAAGGTCGGCGAGGACGCCAAGAAGCCGACCGAGGTTGATAATTCTGGTGTGA
>NZ_KV788469.1:0-672 GCF_001807295.1 Corynebacterium sp. HMSC06C06 | reverse complement strand
TAGAAGTGGTGCAACGACGGTCTGAACCCAAGATGCGTTCGTGATGCCGCTTTTGATGCCCGCTAAGTAGATGCGCAGCATGCGCTTTTGGATATCGGGCACGTAGTTCTCCACCTGCACCTTCCTGGGGCGCACCAGCGTCAAGATACCCACCACGAAGTCGAGGTGCCCCACGCCGGGGCCGATTACTTCGTGCTGCTTTCCGAGCTCAATGAACCTTTCGCCATTTTCTTGTAACGCGTCGCGCTTCAATTTCAAATGCTCCGGCAGGGTATCTAAGTCTTCTGGCGCGAAGGAAGGAATGAGGCTGGTCAAACCCATCGTTGTGAGCTTGAGGGCATAGTCCAGGACGAAGTTTTCCGCGTCCGAAGGATCGGATTCGAAGTCTTCAATCAAGCGATTTTGGAAGACCAGGAAACCGTCGCTCATGTGTTCCGCGCACGCGTGAATTAGCGCTTCACGGTCCGGGAAGTTGCGGTAAAGCGTTGCAACGCCCACGCCTGCTTCCTGGGCAATCTTTTCAAGGGAGACCGAGTTGCCATGGCGTTTAAACATGGCACATGCCGCCTCGATGATGGCTATTCGACGGCGTAATGCATCGGCTCGCATGGAGGTAGGTATCGCTTTCTAGGTTAGAGTTGTGATGTCTATGGAGTTTTTGGTCACGGAGTC
>NZ_KV788468.1:0-1111 GCF_001807295.1 Corynebacterium sp. HMSC06C06 | reverse complement strand
ACAAAATCAATGCACTCTAAAACCGGAAGAGCCACTATCTCGTCCTCATAGTTTCGAAAATTATTGGACGTGAGAAGCGCGGAACCCTTCTTTTCCCACCGATCTGCAGGAACTTCTGATTGTGACAGCTCCCAGGCGAGGAGATTTTCCTTAATATATTTGAAATAGCCGCCCATCTTGCGGACGTTCTCAGCAGGCAAAATGTATCCTGCGTAGCCAAAACAAGGATGAGTGTTGAACTTCGGATGATCGTGGCGGATGTAGGGGCCTTGGTGCCCAGATTCGTCGAGATAAGCAATAAGCATGAGCGTCCTCGTGATATGCTCAGTGGCCAAATCGCTTAAAGCGATTTGGCCACCGGAATTAGCGCGAAACGTGTGTTGCAACGCCGCCACTCGTCTGTAAGCTTACTGGGGTTTGGTCCCGGAAGCAAGTTGACCGTTCAGTATAACCTGAACAGGACGCTTGGGTTTTGGTGGTCTCGTTTCAAGAGGGTGGGGTGGCGCTACCGGCCGCTCCGGCTGTTGCATATCGCGGTAACTCATGTCCGGGGCAGGGCGCTAAATCGGACGGGGCCACGGCACTTAAGTCTTGAGGTTCTTACGTGCTGTCTGTGCTATTGCACTCTCTTTTCGGTCGGCGAGAGCGGAAGCGTCGTGTCTGGGGCGCCGCCGACGGGGATCAATGACCGTCGCTAGATACATCCAGCCCTGGCTGTGAAGTGCCCCGGGTTTTGTCCCTAGGCATGTGCCTTGATTTCCATCATTTCTTGACTTGGGTGGTGTTCCCAAAATTCGGCTTCGACTTCAGCCGGCGTGCGGTAGCCCAGGCTCTGGTGGAGCCTTGCCTCGTTCCACCAATTCACCCACTCGAACGTCGCGATTTCCACGTCGACCACGTCGGCCCACGAGCGCCTATGAATCAGCTCATTCTTGTAGGAACCGTTGACATTCTCCGCCAGAGCATTGTCGTAAGAATCACCAACAGTGCCGGTCGACGCCGTAATTCCGTGCTCAGCCCGGCGCTCGTTGTAGACGATGCTCACATAGTGTGAGCCGTGGTCTGAATGGTCAATCAAGCCCCACACACAAACAACTTGACGCTGATAATG
>NZ_KV788467.1:0-3333 GCF_001807295.1 Corynebacterium sp. HMSC06C06 | reverse complement strand
AGTTGTTGTTTGTTGTTTTATGTCGGCGGTAACTTACTCTCCCACAACCTCCCGGTTGCAGTACCATCAGCGCGGGCAGGCTTAGCTTCCGGGTTCGGAATGGGTCCGGGCGGTTCCCTGTCGCTATTGACCACCGACAAACTTTCGGGGCAGCAGAACTTTTGTGTTCTGGTGTACTCCGGTGTTGTGTCAGATACTGCATAGTGGACGCGAACACGTGTGTGTGTTTCTTTGTTTGTGCACGGTAGGTTCGTGTGTGTTTGTTTTGGTCTATTAGTACCAGTAGACTCCACACCTTGCGGTGCTTCCATGTCTGGCCTATCAACCCCATAGTCTTTAGGGGACCTCAAATGAAACCTCATCTTAAAACAGGCTTCCCGCTTAGATGCTTTCAGCGGTTATCCCTTCCGTACGTAGCCAACCAGCGATGCTCCTGGCGGAACAACTGGCACACTAGAGGTACGTCCGTCCCGGTCCTCTCGTACTAGGGACAGCCTTCTTCAAGTTTCAACGCGCGCGGCGGATAGAGACCGAACTGTCTCACGACGTTCTGAACCCAGCTCGCGTGCCGCTTTAATGGGCGAACAGCCCAACCCTTGGGACCTACTCCAGCCCCAGGATGCGACGAGCCGACATCGAGGTGCCAAACCATCCCGTCGATATGGACTCTTGGGGAAGATCAGCCTGTTATCCCCGGGGTACCTTTTATCCGTTGAGCGACACCACATCCACAAGTAGGTGCCGGATCACTAGTCCCGACTTTCGTCCCTGTTCGAGCTGTCACTCTCACAGTCAAGCTCCCTTGTGCACTTACACTCACCACCTGATTGCCAACCAGGCTGAGGGAACCTTTGGGCGCCTCCGTTACATTTTGGGAGGCAACCGCCCCAGTTAAACTACCCACCAGGCACTGTCCCCAACCCAGATCATGGGCCAAGGTTAAGGTATCCAATCCGATCAGAGTGGTATTTCAACAACGACTCCACACACACTGGCGTGCATGTTTCATAGTCTCCCACCTATCCTACACAAACCGAACCGAACACCAATACCAAGCTATAGTGAAGGTCCCGGGGTCTTTTCGTCCTGCCGCGCGTAACGAGCATCTTTACTCGTAGTGCAATTTCACCGGGCCTGTGGTTGAGACAGCAGGGAAGTCGTTACGCCATTCGTGCAGGTCGGAACTTACCCGACAAGGAATTTCGCTACCTTAGGATGGTTATAGTTACCACCGCCGTTTACTGGGGCTTAAATTCTCAGCTTCACCAAGCAAAGCTTGATTAACCGGTCCTCTTAACCTTCCAGCACCGGGCAGGCGTCAGTCCATATACATCAACTTAACGTCTTCGCATGGACCTGTGTTTTTGATAAACAGTCGCTTCCCTCTATTCTCTGCGACCCCACAACGCTTCCCACCGCAAAGAGTGTTAACGCCATAGGGTCCCCCTTCTCCCGAAGTTACGGGGGCATTTTGCCGAGTTCCTTAACCACAGTTCACCCGAACGCCTTAGTATTTTCAACCTGACTACCTGTGTCGGTTTGGGGTACGGGCCGAGTATATACATCGCTAGAGGCTTTTCTCGACAGTACGGGATCACCAACTTCACCAATTAAGGCTACGCATCACGTCTCAGCATAACAAGTGCGGATTTACCTACACCATCACCTACACGCTTACACCAACAATCCACTAAGCGGCATGGCTACCCCACTGTGTCACCCCATCGCTTGAACCACACATCAGGCCCCACGGCTTGCCACCATGTTAACCCGAAGGCCAATCACAACAGCTTACGGTGGTTAGTATCAGTGCTTTATCAGGGGCGCATATACTCGGGTACCAGAATATCAACTGGTTATCCATCGACTACGCCTGTCGGCCTCGCCTTAGGTCCCGACTCACCCTGGGAAGACGAACTTGACCCAGGAACCCTTAGTCATCCGGCGGGAAGGATTCTCACCTTCCAATTCGTTACTCATGCCTGCATTCTCACTCGCACACACTCCACGCCTCCTCACGGTAACGCTTCAACACGTGCACGACGCTCCCCTACCCAATAACAAAATATTATTGCCGCGGCTTCGGCGGTGTGCTTGAGCCCCACTACATTGTCGGCGCAGAACCACTCGACCAGTGAGCTATTACGCACTCTTTCAAGGATGGCTGCTTCTAAGCCAACCTCCTGGCTGTCTTCGCGATCCCACATCCTTTTCCACTTAGCACACCCTTAGGGGCCTTAACCGGCGATCTGGGCTGTTTCCCTCTCGACTATGAAGCTTATCCCCCACAGTCTCACTGCCGCACAACACATTAATGGCATTCGGAGTTTGGCTGACATTGCTAAGATTGTAGTCCCGCTCAACCAACCAGTAGCTCTACCTCCACCAAGCTAATGCGACGCTGCACCTAAATGCATTTCGGGGAGAACCAGCTATCACGGAGTTTGATTGGCCTTTCACCCCTACCCACAGCTCATCCCCGCAGTTTTCAACCTACGTGGGTTCGCGCCTCCACAGCATCTTACTGCTGCTTCACACTGGCCATGGGTAGATCACCCCGCTTCGGGTCCAGGACATGCCACTAAACACCCCATTAGGATTCGGTTTCCCTACGGCTACCCCACACGGGTTAACCTCGCGACATGCCGCTGACTCGCAGGCTCATTCTTCAAAAGGCACGCCATCACACACAAAAAGTGCTCTGACGGATTGTAAGCACATGGTTTCAGGAACTATTTCACTCCCCTCCCGGGGTACTTTTCACCATTCCCTCACGGTACTATCCACTATCGGTCACACTGAGTATTTAGGCTTACCGGGTGGTCCCGGCAGATTCACAGCAGATTCCACGAGCCCGCTGCTACTCGGGCAACCCAACAACCCACACACCATCATCTTCAGCTACAGGACTATCACCTTCTACGGCAGGCGTTTCCACACCACTTCACCTAACAACAATGCGCGGGCAGGACGTCAGTAGCCATCCTCATCAGGGCCCACAACACCGCACACACAACCCCTACCAGGTATCACATGCACACGGTTTAGCCTCATCCACGTTCGTTCGCCACTACTAGCAGAATCATTATTATTTTCTCTTCCTACGGGTACTGAGATGTTTCACTTCCCCGCGTAACCCCCACAACAGCTATGAATTCACTGAAGGGTAACACCCCATAACAGGTGCCAGGTTTCCCCATTCGGACATCCTCGGATCAACGCTCAATTGACAACTCCCCGAGGCTTAACGCAGCCTTTCACGTCCTTCATCGGCTCAGCATGCCAAGGCATCCACCATGCGCCCTAAATAACGAACACACAACCAACACAACA
>NZ_KV788466.1:0-1805 GCF_001807295.1 Corynebacterium sp. HMSC06C06 | reverse complement strand
TACCACCCCTCGTGCGCATATTTACCACCCCTCGGAGTTTTCGCAGTTCAGGCTGCGCATATTTACCACCCCTTGTTTTCTGCGTGCGCATATTTACCACCCCTCGTGCGCATATTTACCACCCCTCGTGCGCATATTTACCACCCCTGGGGTAGTTATCCACAGGGTTTTACCTGCGGGTTTATCTATTTTCCCAGGTCGCTTATAACTATATCCCTGTAGATCTATATCCCCAGCCGATCAACCAACAAAACCGTTCACTACGGGTTGCGGTTCTTGCTCCCGCCTCGCCTGACGGCTCGTTGGGCTGCCGCCCAAATCAAAGATTTGGGTGCCACCCAAACACCCCACAACAACCACAGTCCTACAACCCTCCACGTACCCTTGGGTCTTCTAGACTTTCTTGGAAAAGAAAAAGAAAAAGAACCACGGAACAGGGGAAGCAAGGCAGTGCCCTACAAGCGCTACATCGACGACCCGAACTTTCGAGACAACCTCGAAACAATCCTAGAGCGCCTGGAAGCCCAAGAGACCACCTCTCCACTAGAACTCGGCGCTTCCATCCTGCAGGCCTACAGCCAAACCCGATTCAACTACACCTACCCCACTGCCCCTACCGCCACAGCACAGGACAGTAATCTGCATGACTCCCGCACCTGGAGCCGCTTCCTAGACTCCACTGCCGCCTACCCCGGCTGGGGCAAAGACGAACTAGAACACCTCGCACAATCTGCTACCCCACTCGACGCCGACAGCATGAACGCCAAAGGCTTAACCTCCCACCGCTACCGCGTGAGCGCTAAGCGCCCTGATACGCGCCAGCGGCTGCTAGAGACCATGCTGGAACAACTCGACGATTCAAACCTCGTAGACGTTCACCTCACCCACACTGTAGGCACATACCTCACCGCAGAAAGCTCTAAGACCCGCTTCCGCATACTCCCCCAAGACGAAAACACCGGCCCGCGCTACCGGCTGACCATCAACACCACGGAACCACTAGAAAGAAACTTAAGCACGGCCACCCGCGCAGTGTTCGCCGCTAATGCCTACACCTTGCAGGGCGACACACTCAACGAATGCGACCGCACAGGACTTTTCGGAAACCAGGAGACCAACCCGGACGTGTTCCACGACAGGTGGAAGACCACCGCAGACTTTTTCACTCACAGTGCCACTCGCGTTTTTACTGGCCTATTTAAAGACCAGGCCACCGAGCAAGACGGCATCACTGTCCCGGATTTCCTCAACCGTGAGGAACTCGACGCTATCGCCACCCGCCTGCATGTCTGCGCACACCAATGGATAGACACTATCCGCCCCGAGGCCACCACCCCACACGGCCCACAGGAGCGCAACAACCTCGATACTGTGCTCTCACGCTTTACTGACTACAAGACAGACCTTGCACCAGGGGCGCAGTGAAGTGTCCCAGGTTTTGTTCCGTTTAAGTAGATGGGAAAATCTGGAATATGCCAAGAAAATTTGACCAGGATGCAAAGGACCGTGTGGTCCGTCTCGTGGAAGATCGCATCTTGGCAGAAAATATGTCGATGCAAGCCGCGTGCCAGGCAGTAGCTCCAAAGCTGGGGGTTTCATGGCATACGGCCCGTCAATGGACTCAACAGGCCCGTCGTGCGGGAAACATCCCAGAACCTGTGCCTGAAGATTTGGCCGCGGAAAACGCGAGGCTGCGTCGTGAAAATCAAGAGCTACGCGACACTAATGAGCTGCTGAAGGCCGCTTCAGCTTTTTTCGCGTCGGAACTCGACCCAAAACGTCGGAAATGATCCGGTTCATCGATG
>NZ_KV788465.1:0-3675 GCF_001807295.1 Corynebacterium sp. HMSC06C06 | reverse complement strand
TCAACCGAGTGTGGATGTCGGATATTACCTACCTTCGCACCGGTGAGGGCTGGCTGTACTTGTGCGCGGTCCGCGATGGTCATTCCCGCAGGGTACTGGGCTGGGCAATGGATAGCGTTCAAGACACAAGTTTGGTTGAACGGGCCCTGCGGATGGCGCATACGCTGCGCGGTGATGTTCCTGATGGGCTGGTGTTTCACGCTGACCGTGGAACGCAATTTACCAGTGAGAAGCTCTGGGAGGTCTGCCGCAACCTGGGCATTGCCCAGTCTGTGGGGCGCACTGGCGTGTGCTTCGATAACGCGATGGCCGAGTCGTTCTGGTCGACGCTAAAGACTGAATTCTACGACCGTAAGCGATGGCCTACCCGTGATGCCGCACGCAAAGCCGTTGCCTACTGGATGGAAGTCGTCTACAACCGCCGGCGCCGGCACTCTGCACTCGGAATGGTCAGCCCTGTCGACTTCGAAAACCACGCCGACGCAATCAACAGCAGAAAAAAAATAGCTGCCTAACCACTAGGTAGCTCCACTACGTGTCCACGATTTGCGGGCAACCCCACGAGCCCTAGCCGGAATTAAAGGCTATGAAACCGACCTGACCGCTCTTCCCGCCTAGGAGGTTATCGGGCATTACCGCAGGCTATTCCACATTGAAAATGTCGTATCGGATGTCGAAATCAGACCTGAAAGCACGCCCAATCTATGCGAGGAAACAAAACTCGATCACAGCACATCTCAATATTGTGATGGCAGCACTAGCCGTGACCCACCTGATGGAGACCCGCAGTGGTCACTTCATCAAACGCCTCGTGAGAACACTCAAGAAATACCGCAGCTTTCAACTCGTCGTTGGCGGCGAAACCATTCACGCCGCCGTACCATTCCCGCCCGACCTCACTGCCACCATCCAAGTAATCACCGGCCGCGAACTTCCGCACAAAATTGGCCTAAGTCAGGTTAGAAGGGAATCAGCACACCGTCTCGTGGGATTCGTGCTCTGGGTGCTCAATCTGGATGGTGGAGTGCTCGATACCGTGTTCGCGCAGGGCCTGCTGGGCGGCATCCAACAGCGGGCCGGTGCCGACGGTGCCGTCGCGCACGATATGCACGGTCGTGAGCACGTTCACGCCGTCCAGGCTCCACAGGTGCAGGTCGTGGATGTCAGCAACGCCCTCGACCTGCCGCAGCGCGGGCTCGATCGCACTGGCGTCGAAGTCCGCCGGGACTTGCTCGAGCAGCACGCTCGCCGAAAGCCGCATGAGCTGCCAGGCGCGCGGCAGCACCATCGCCGCGATCGCTAGGGAGGCGATCACGTCCGCCGCCACAAACCCCGTGGTCAGTACCACGATGCCGGCCACGATTACTGCGACCGAGCCGAGCATATCCACTAACACGTGCAAGAACGCGCCCTCCACGTTGATCGAGGATTTGCGGTGCCGGTGCAGAACCCACGCCGATAGCGCATTCGCCACCAGGCCGATCACCGCGATGATCAGCATCGTTTTTCCCTGCACTTCGGCCGGGCTCTGCAGGCGGCGCACCGCCTCGACGACAATCCACACCGAGATCGCCAGCACCATCACTGCGTTCGCCAGTGCAGCAAGCACCTCCACTCGTCGGTAGCCGTACGTGGCCTGAGCCGATGCTTGTCGGCGCCCAACCAACACCGCTAACACCGCGATGATCAACCCCGCAGCGTCGGAAAGCATGTGCATCGCATCCGCCATCAGCGCCATCGAACCCGCCAACCAGCCGCCGATCAGCTCCGCGAAGAAGACGGTGCCGGTAATGCCTAGCGCAATCAAGAGTGCGCGCAGCGGCGTGCTGGAGTGATCGTGGTCGTGGTGCTCGTGTGCCATGCACTCAGCCTATCCCCGTCGACGCTTATTGACAATTAAATGAAAATGGATGGCGGTAAGCGCAGCCACTGAGGCCAAGTCGGCCTGATTTAGGTCATTGTGCAGTTGTCCTTTGAATGTGTAGAGAAGCTGAAACATGAACAACCAAAAAGTAGGGTTAAGTAGCAGAATGTGTGTCCGTTCGGCGTGTTGCGGGGCGGGTACACGGTTAGTTACTTCATGGGGTCTTTTCTGATTCCTATCGAGTGTTCGTACTCGGTTGGGATAGCGTTGTCGTAGAAGGCTGGTCGGCCTGTTTCTTGGTCGGCTTTGTTGTGGTTTTCTTCGGCAAGATCGTTGACTTTGGCGAGTTGATCTTGGTCATAATTGCACTGCCTGGCGGTATTTAGCGGATCGTCAGGCAGTTGCTTTTTGGTGTGGAGGTACCACTCGAGCATTTTTCGTTGGCGTTCCCCTGACCTGCCTCGGTGCGCATCGGCGATGCGTTTGAGCCTGGCGTTGATTCCGCCTTCAAGACTGTTTGTCGTTGAAGCCCAGCGTTTAGGATCAGGCACATTCGGTGGTGGCTTAAGGTAGGTAAACAGCCAATTGTTGCGCGAGAGGTGCAGCAGTGAGTTGTAGGCTTTGCGTACCCGCAGATGAGTCCATTCCCACTGGTTATTGAGAGTTCGGCGCTCTTTGGCCACGGAGGTTTTCTCGTTGAGGAATGTTTTGAATACCTGACCGAAGCCGTGCAGACGCAGCGTCCACCCCCGTGTCTGATCGAGCGTGGTGACACGGGTTAGTTTCAACGCCAGTGCGTAGATGGTTTTGCCGGCGTCGGTGCGCGGCCGTGAGGTGGTGTAGCGGCGGATGACCCGTTGCGCATGGACGAGACAACGCTGAATCATCGCGTTTGGCCCGCAGGCTTTAATCGCGGTGAGTGCGCCTTGTCCGACGTCGATGACGACGCAGAGCGGCTCGGCGATTTTGCGAAGAAGCTGCGTGTATGCGTGGACAGTTTCGTGTTTGGTCCAGTGCCAAGCAATGACGTGGTGGCGTCGATGAAGATCTGCTCGTAGACGCGCTGCGGGGCACCGTCGTTGGGGACGTCGATGAGCCAAAACGGTTCAATCGGCGATCAAGTGTCCAACGACTCACCCTTTGTTGCCCGGCGAGTTCAGACAACGTCACTGTGGAGGTGACATAGGAGATGAAGGCTTTAAAGTCGCAGGCCTGAGTGAGATCGGTGCGGGTTCGTGTCGTGGAGCTGCCGCAGTTCGGGTCTTTGCACCGTCACCTGGTTGTGCCTTTGGATGTGGTTCCGTTTTTCTTCATTTGCCCAGCACATACCGGGCATCGTGGTCTGTTTTTACTCACCCGGAAAGCACACCAGAGAGTGTCTGATGGTTTGTGTGTGGGTACCTAACCTGCATGAGAAGATGGACCAGAATGACTACTGTGGCGAGACGAGATCCGGCTGATAAGGCCAAGATTGATACGATTGAAAAGAAGCTGCTTGCTAATCCTGACATCGCGAAACTGATTGATGACCTAGGCACGTCCACAACGGATGCCAACGACCTAGTTCGCGGCATGTTACAAGCCTCGATTACCAGGGGACTCAACGCTGAAATGGATGCCCACCTGGGCTACGAGTCTGGCGACAGGAGCGCTAAAGCTGCAGCTAGAACAGACAATTACCGCAACGGGTCGTATCCAAAGACCGTGGATTCTAACTACGGGCCAGTCACCGTTGATGTCCCTCGGGATCGGGCTGGAACATTCTTTCCGACTATGGTGGCTCTTCCGGTTTTAGGGTGCATTGATTAGTT
>NZ_KV788464.1:0-69875 GCF_001807295.1 Corynebacterium sp. HMSC06C06 | reverse complement strand
TACATTGGCACACTATTGAGTTCTCAGACATCATTCGTATCGGATTCAAGCACTTCTTTGAAGCGCTTTCCTTCGAACGGCTGGAGTTCACATCGTAGTCAACATGTTTAGAACTTGTCAACCCGGTGTTAATCTCCGTGTCATCCGCTTGCCGCGGCGACTCGAATTAATATACTCACGGCTACAACACTTGACAAATCGCCTGCTTAAAAGCGAAAACCGCCCACCGATGGTGGACGGTTTTCAACGCACGCTGTGAAGGCGTTGTTCAACTCCTCTTAACGAGCGCTACGCAAGACGAGCGCCAGCGAAGTTCTTCTTTCCGCGGCGCAGCACCAACCAAGCACCGTGCAGCAGGTCTTCCGAGGATGGCTCCCAGTCTTCCGACTCAACGCGCTGGTTGTTGATGTATGCGCCGCCTTCCTTGATGGTGCGGCGTGCAGCACCCTTGGAATCTGCCAAGCCAGAGGCAACAAGCAAGTCAACGGCAGTACGCGGCTCGCCCTCACCAAGCTCTGCAACGGTGGTTTCAGAGAGTGCACCTGCCAGAGTCTTCTCATCCAGGTCGCTCAGCTCGGCCTTGCCGAACAACGCTTGTGCCGCAAGCTCCACAGCCTTGGTGGCGTCTTCGCCATGGACGAGGTTCGTCATCTCCTGTGCCAAGCGGCGTTGAGCAGCGCGCTTGAATGGCTCTTCAGCCACGGCCTTCTCGTATTCTGCGATCTCCTCCTGGTTGAGGAAGGTAAACCAACGCAGGTAATCGATGACCACAGTATCGCCTGCATTAAGGAAGTACTGGTACCAGGAGTAGGCAGAGGTCTTCTCCGGATCCAGCCAGAGCTTGCCGCCACCAGTGGACTTACCGAACTTCTGGCCCGATGCATCAGTTACCAAAGGCACGGTCAGTGCATGAACCTTGGCGTTATCCATACGACGGTTCAAATCAACACCGGAGACAATGTTGCCCCACTGATCGCCACCGCCAATTTGCAGCACACAGTCGTATTCGCGGTGCAGGTGAACGTAGTCATTCGACTGCAGAAGCATGTACGAGAACTCCGTGTAAGAGATGCCGTCAGACTCAAGGCGACGCTTCACGGTGTCGCGATCCAACATTGTGTTGAGGGAGAAGTTCTTTCCCACGTCGCGCAGGAACTCAATGACGGACATGTTCATGGTCCAATCCGCGTTGTTGACCATGATCGCAGGGTTGTCGCCCTCAAAGTCTACGAAGCGGCGCAGCTGCTTCTGGATTGCCTGCAGATTCTGTTCAATGGTCTCCATGCTGAGCATGGAACGCTCCCCCACGTCTCGAGGGTCACCAATGGTGCCCGTGGCACCGCCGGCCACAGTGATCGGACGGTGGCCGAATTGCTGGAAACGGCGCAGCATGATCATCGGCACCAGGTGGCCCGCATGCAGTGAGTCGCCAGTTGGGTCGAATCCGCAGTACAGCGTGATGGGGTTCTCGCACTCCTCGCGCAGAGACTCGAGGTCGGTGGACTGGTTAATGAGGCCGCGCCAAGACAGCTCATCGATGATATTCATAAAAGACTTTCTTGATTAGATGGTTGTGCTCGAAGGACACGAACCACGTGCAACTTGTACTAGGACTTGCCGCAAAGCTGCGGCTTCGAAAATTAGGACTCGTGTGCGGAGTGCGGAGGCCAAGCCTGCGCATGGTCAACGAGCATCACTGGGATTCCGTCTTCGATGGGATAGGCCACGCCTAGACGCTCATTGACCAGAACTTCTTTGTCCTCGATATAGGTCAATGGGCCCTTGTCTTGTGGGCAGACCAAAATCTCTAGCAGTTGTGGATCAAGACTCATGGGGCTCATCCTACATCTCCTCACTACAGAGGACGGCGTCGGCCCGCGAATACCTCGGAGGTACCTAGCAAGCAAAGAAAAGCCGACCATCCCCGAAGATTTCGAGATGGCCGGCAAGGTTAAGGCTAGTTGGCCGGAATGACCGGGGTCTGAGCCCACGCGCGGAACTGCGCGGAAAGCTCGTCCACGCGCTGACGTTGTTCGGAAACGCGTACTCCGGCGGTTCCGCCCTTGGTCGAGCGGGAGGCCACAGCACCGTCAATGGTGAGGACTTCGCGCACGGCAGGCAGCAGGCGCTTGTCGACGCCGGCGAGTTCCTCGTCGGTGAGATCCACCAGATCCACTCCCCGCTTCTCTGCAATCTGAACGCAGGCACCGGATGCTTCGTGCGCCTCTCGGAACGGCACACCTTGGCGCACCATCCACTCAGCTAGATCGGTAGCCAGCGTGAAGCCACGCGGAGCAAGTTCACGCATGCGGTCTTCGTGGAAGACAAGGGTGGAGACCAGACCGGTCATAGCGGGCAGCAGGAGGTTGAGCTGGGCCACCGAATCGACGATGGGCTCCTTGTCCTCTTGCAGATCGCGGTTGTAGGCCAAAGGCTGTGCCTTCAACGTCGCAAGCAGACCGGATAGGTTGCCGATGAGACGGCCCGTCTTGCCACGGGTCAGCTCGGCGACGTCGGGATTTTTCTTCTGCGGCATGATGGATGAACCGGTTGACCATGCGTCATCCAAGGTGACGTAGCCGTATTCCGGCGTGCACCAATAGATGATTTCCTCGGCCAGGCGCGACATGTCCACCGAGATTTGAGCCAACACGAAGGCGGTCTCAGAAGCGAAGTCACGAGAAGCAGTACCGTCCAAAGAGTTCTCTGCGGAGGAATCGAAGCCGAGTTCCTCTGCGATTGCCTCCGGATCCAGGTGCAGCGAGGAACCAGCGAGGGCGCCCGAGCCATACGGGGAAACCGCAAGGCGCTTGTCTAGGTCGCGGATGCGATCGACGTCGCGAAGCAGCGGCTGGGCATGTGCCAGCAACTGGTGCGCGAGAAGAATCGGCTGCGCGGCCTGCGAGTGCGTCTTGCCCGGCATGATGGCATCCGGGTGAGCAGCCGCCTGCTTGGACAGCGCGTCAACCAGGTCGGTGACCTGAATAGCGATGTCGCGAACTGCGTCACGCACCCACATCCGGAACAACGTAGCCACTTGGTCGTTTCGGGAACGACCAGCACGCAGACGTCCGCCTACCTCTGGGCCAACAATGTCAATGAGCCCGCGCTCCATGGCGCCGTGCACATCCTCGTCGGTCGGTAGCGGGCCGAACTCTCCGGAGGCCACCTTCTCCCCCAGCTCGGTCAAGCCGGAAAGCATGGTCTCACGGTCGGCGTCGGAAAGCAGCCCTGCTTTATGCAGAACCTTGGCGTGCGCCTTGGATGCTAGGACGTCGTAAGGTGCCAGCACCCAGTCGAAGTGAGTGGACACGGACAGGGCAAACATCGCCTCGGAAGGGCCGCCGGAGAAGCGGCCACCCCACAGTGCGCCCTCGTTGGTCTTGTGCATTTTTACTTTCCGGTTGGGAAACCGCCGTCGCGGTCACGCTGGTTAGAAATCTGGGTGGACAGGCCGTGCAGCTGGACAAAGCCCTTGGCTGCAGTCTGGTCGAAGGAATCGCCTGTGTCGTAGGTTGCCAGATCGAAGGAGTACAGCGACTGGCCAGAGCGGCGACCGTTTACGGTAGCGGTGCCTGCGTGCAGAACCATGCGGATATCGCCCGAGACGTTCTCCTGGGAGGACTCGACGAATGCATCCAAGGAGCGCTTCAGCGGGGAGTACCACAGACCGTCATAGACCTCCTCGGCCCAGCGAGCGTCAGTCAGACGCTTGTAACGCGCCAGCTCGCGCTCGACGGTGACGTCTTCCAGAGCCTCGTGTGCCTTGATGAGAACGATTGCACCTGGGGCCTCATAGACCTCGCGGGACTTAATACCGACCAGGCGGTCCTCGACCATGTCCAAACGGCCGATACCCTGTGCACCTGCGCGGCGGTTGAGCTCCTCGATTGCCTGCAGGACGGTGACCGGCTTGTCGTCGATAGCTACTGGCTTGCCCTTCTCGAAGGAGATGACAACCTCATCCGGAGCGTTACCCAGTGCTGGGTCCTCGGTGTAGGCGTAGAGGTCCTTTGTCGTCGGGTTCCACAGATCCTCCAGGAAACCGGTCTCCACTGCGCGGCCCCATACGTTCTGGTCGATGGAGAATGGCGAGGATGCGGACTGCTCGATTGGCAGGTTGATTTCCTCAGCGAAGGCGATGGCCTTGTCACGGGTCCATGCGTAGTCACGTGCAGGAGCAATGATTTCCAGGGAAGGATCGAGAGCACGGAAGGAAACCTCAAAGCGGACCTGATCGTTGCCCTTACCGGTGCAGCCGTGGGAAACGTGGGTTCCGCCATGCTCCTGAGCAGCCTTGACCAGGTGCTTGGTGATGAGCGGGCGGGAGATTGCAGATACCAGCGGGTACTGCTTCATGTACATACCATTTGCCTTGATGGTCGGCAGGCAGTACTCCTCGGCAAACTCGTCCTTTGCGTCGATGACGATCGACTCAACCGCACCACAATCGAGTGCACGCTGGCGTACGGACTCCATGTCCTCGCCGCCCTGACCGAGGTCAAGGGAGACGGCGACAACGTCGCCACCGGTCATCTTGGACAGGTACGGAATGGCGACGGACGTATCCAGTCCGCCAGAGTAAGCGAGCACTACACGTGCAGTCATGATGAATCTCCTTGAGGGTTACTCGTCCGAATTGCTTCGTCCGAGTGATTCTGTAGATTTCTGTGGGTTTTACTGAAGTAGAATTAATATTATACGACTAACCCTATAAAACTTAAATGGCGCGGGAAGTAAGCTTTAAGGCCAGCTCTTCCCCGGTTGTGCCTTCGCGTGCGAGAACAAAGATAGTGTCGTCACCGGCGATACAGCCAACGACGTCGCTAAGCCCAACGCGATCAATGAACGAAGCGAGGTACTGTGCTGCACCTGCCGGAGTACGCAGCATTGCGATATTTCCGGAGTGATCGTGGGAAACAACCAGTTCTTCAAGCATACGGCGCAGTTTCTCGCGCGGACCGTTCACTTGGTCTTCGAACTGCTCGAGCTCGCCGCCGACCATATAGAAGGAGCGGCCGCTATCGCGCTTAACCTTCTTCGCACCTAGCTCGTCCAGGTCGCGGGACAACGTTGCCTGCGTGATGTTGATTCCTTCATCGAGGAGCAGCTCAGAAAGCTGTACCTGACTAGTCACCCTGGTGCGGTCCAAGATCTCCAGGATCTTGGCCTGGCGAGCATTGCGAGTGGTTGGTGTCGTGGTCATGTCTTAAGCGTTCTCCTTGTTATAAGCGAGTAGCCACACGAGCAAAGCCTTCTGCGCATGCAGACGATTCTCCGCCTCGTCAAAGACACGGGACTGCGGGCCATCGATTACCTCGGCGGAAACCTCACTGCCGCGATAAGCCGGCAAGCAGTGCAGGAAAATAGCATCATCCTTAGCCATTGCCATAACGTCGGCATTGACCTGATAAGGAATAAAAGGCGTACGGCGATCGAGCCCGTCAGCCTCCTGCCCCATTGAGACCCAGGTATCCGTGATGACTACGTCCGCGCCGCGCACAGCCTCGAGCGAGTCCGTTACGGTGATGGAGCCACGCTGCCGTGCACGATCGACGAATTCCTGCTGGGGTTGGAATCCCTCCGGCGCGATAATCCCCACTTCCATGCCAGCGGTGGCAAATCCCAGCATGTAGGAGTTAGCCATGTTGTTGTTGCCGTCGCCGAGGTATACCGCCTTGCGGCCCTCAAGCTCGCCGAAGTTCTCACGGCAGGTCAGCAAATCCGCCAGGATCTGGCACGGGTGCAGGTCGTCGGACAAGGCATTCACGATGGGAACCGTGGCGGTCTCAGCCATCTCGAGGAAGTTGTGGTGGTCATACGTGCGCCACACGATTGCTTCCACAAAACGCGAAAGCACTGCCGCGGTGTCCTGGTACGTCTCTCCCTTGCCCATCTGCGTGGACTTGGTCTCGGTAACGATGGCATGTCCGCCCAAGTGGGCAATGCCTGCTTCGAAGGAGAAACGGGTACGCGTTGAAGTCTTATCGAACAAGACGGCCACTGATTTAGGGCCTTCGAGTGGCCGTTCTGAAAATGGTTCGGCCTTCAGCTTGAGGGCGAGGTCAAGGACCTCGGCCTGCTCAGCGGGCGACAAGTCATCGTCCGCTAGAAAGTGCCGCACACTCATGCACATACCTCCATTACAGCGAGGAGACGCTCAAGTGCCAAAGCGATCTCCTCGTCACTGATAACCAAAGGCGGGGTCAGACGTACAACGGACTTGTTTGGGGCGTTCAGAATCAGTCCCTGTTTGAGCCCCTCCGCGACGACTTCCTTAGCCACCGGCTTATTTAATACAACACCAAGCATAAGCCCTCGGCCACGTGTGCTGTCTACGAGTCCCGACTTTTCTACGCCTTTTGCCAGTTTTTCGCCCTTGCGGGTGACCTCAGTGAGGAACTCGGAATCGATTTCATCCAGCACGGCGTTCGCTGCGGCGCAGGATACAGGGTTTCCACCGAAGGTCGTGCCATGGCTGCCGGGCTGGAAGAGATCCTTGGCAGCTCCCCTAGCGATGGTCGCGCCGATAGGAAGGCCGGCGCCCAAACCCTTCGCCATCGTCACGACGTCGGGAAGCACGCCCTCATGCTGGAACGCAAAAAAGTCGCCGGTCCGTGCAACGCCTGTTTGCACCTCGTCAACCATCATGAGGATGCCGTACTCATCGCATAGCTCGCGCACTGCCTTGAGGAAACCGTCCGGAGCCGGAATCACTCCGGTTTCGCCCTGGATGGGCTCCAGAATGATAGCCGCAGTATCTTGCGGATCCTGTTCCACCAAAGTGCGCAGGTAGTCGATGTCGCCGTAGGTGTAGAACTCCACCCCACCGGGGAATGGCTCGAAGGCCTTGCGCTTACTCGGCTGCCCAGTCATGGCCAAAGAACCCATGGTGCGGCCGTGGAAACCGTAGTGCGCGGCGAGAATCCGGCGGCGGCCGGTCAAGCGTGCGAGCTTGAATGCCGCCTCATTTGCTTCCGCGCCGGAATTGCAGAAGAATACGCGGGCATCCCTGTCACCGATGCGTTCAATGAGCTTGCCTGCCGCATTCACCACTGGCTCGCTTGCAAAAAGGTTGGACACGTGGCCGACCTTGGCCACCTGTTCGCTGACTGCCTGCACTACCGCTGGGTGCCCGTACCCCAACGAGTTCACTGCGATGCCAGCGAGCATGTCGATGTAGGTTTTGCCCTCTTCGTCAGTGAGAGTGGCGCCCTTGCCGGAGACGAACGCCACCGGTGGGGTTCCGTAGGTGTTGGTGATGACCTGACCCCACTTCTCAGTTAGGTTACTCATGCGTTGTCGTCCTTCCTGAAGACGGTGCCCGCTGGGTAGTCTTCCCGCTTGTAGTTGTCAGGCAGCACCATCGTTCCGATACCACCCATGGTCAGCAGCTCGAGGAGAACTGCGTGTGCGATGCGTCCGTCAATAACGTGCGCAGCGCTGACTCCCCCGCGGACTGCATTGAGGCACGATTCCATCTTGGGGATCATGCCGCTGTCCAGGCCTGGAAGCAGGGCTTCCAACTGGCCACATTCAATCTTCGACACCAGCGAGTCCCTGCTGGGCCAATCGGTGTAGAGGCCCTCAACGTTGGTGAGGATCACCATGCGCTCTGCACCCACTGCCTTGGCGAGTGCGCCGGCAGCCGTGTCCGCATTGATGTTATAAACCGCGCCGTCTGCGCCTGGCGCAATGGTCGAAACCACCGGGATACGCCCGGATTCGACGATGTCCATCACCGCTGCCGGGTTGACGTCAATGATGTCTCCGACCATGCCGATGTCGGTGAGCTCGCCTTTAATGTCCACCAAGCGCTTGGTGGCGGTGAAAAGGCCAGCATCCTCACCGGAGGTTCCCACTGCATATGGCCCGTGCGAGTTGATGAGATTGACCAATCCGCGGCCGACCTGCCCAAAGAGCACCATGCGCACGACGTCCATAACCTCAGGCGTCGTAACGCGGAAGCCGCCCTTAAATTCGCCTTCGATGCCGAGTTTGCCGAGCATTTCATTAATCTGTGGGCCGCCACCGTGGACAACGATGGGCTTTGCGCCAACCGTACGCAGGAAGACCATGTCGGCCGCAAACGCCGCCTTGAGTCGGTCATCCACCATGGCGTTGCCGCCGTACTTGATCACCACGACCTTGTCCCGGAAGTGCTGCAACCAGGGCAGCGCCTCGGCCAGGACGTTGGCCCGATCTTGATTCGTGAGCCCCTGAAGCATGACTATTTCCTTGCTTTCCTTTTATGAGCTGTATGCGGAGTTGATTTCGACGTATGTGTGGGACAAGTCGGTGGTACGCACAAACGCGCTGCCCAGTCCGCCTGTTCCCAGGTTGACGCGGACATCGATGTCGGCGCCGGACAGATCGACGTCACGAGCACCCAGCGCACCGGTCGAGGCCAGGCAAACAGGCTGATCGTTGAAGTACACAGAGATGTTGTCTGGGTCCATGTCAGCATCGGCCATTCCCACCGCTGCGAGCACGCGGCCCCAGTTGGGATCAGAGCCGAACATGGCACACTTGAACAGGTTGTCGCGGCCCAAGGTACGCGCAGCGTTGAGAGCTTGTGCGTCGCTGCCGGTTCCCTCGACGGTGATGCGCACGCGCTTGGTCACACCCTCGGCGTCTGCTTGGAGCTGATCCGCGATGTCAGCGCACACTGCCAACACTGCCGCGTTGAGCTCTTCTTGGCTGGGTTCCACGCCGGAAGCACCCGATGCCATCAGGATGACGGTGTCATTGGTCGAGGTGGAACCGTCCACATCCAAGGTGTTGAAAGTCTGGTCGGAGGCTTGCTGCAAGGCCTTCTGAAGAGCCTCCGGGCTGGCCACCGCGTCAGTGGTCAAGCACACCAGCATCGT
Source organism: Corynebacterium sp. HMSC06C06 (assembly GCF_001807295.1). Taxonomy (NCBI): domain Bacteria; kingdom Bacillati; phylum Actinomycetota; class Actinomycetes; order Mycobacteriales; family Corynebacteriaceae; genus Corynebacterium; species Corynebacterium sp. HMSC06C06. The sequence continues at coordinate 61,005 of NZ_KV788464.1, read as the reverse complement.
GGCCAGGGACGGGGCCATCATGCCCACGCCCTTACCCATTCCGCCAAGGACCCATCCCTCGCCACGAGTCACGGCTTCTTTGGAAACGGTGTCCGTGGTCATGATGGCTGTCGCCGCTGCGCTCGAGTGCTCAGCACTGGTGCCGGTTGACTCGACCACCACGTCAATGCCTTTGAGGACCTTGTCCATAGGCAAAGGTTCACCGATGAGACCGGTCGAACACACGGCTACGTCACTGCTTTCGAGCGCAAGATGCTTGGCGACGGCGCTCACATTGGCACGCGCATCTTGGTCACCCTGGGCGCCGTTGCAGGCGTTGGCGTTACCTGAGTTAAAGAGCACTGCCTTTAAGACGCCGTCGGCTACAGCTTCCCGCGAGACCTTAACTGGGGAGGCCACCACGCGATTGCGTGTGAACACCGCTGCCGCGTCAAAGTTGGGCCCCTCGTTGATAACGAGAGCCATGTCTGATTTACCGGATGGCTTGATACCCGCTGTGGTTGCTCCTGCGCGGAAACCGGCTGCTGCAGTAACGCCGGTCTGAGTGGCCGAAGAAGTCATGATTAGTCCTTAATACGAGACGAAAATAGGGGGTGGATTCTGGAGTAGATAGGTGCCAAAGGTGGGTATGCCTGCAGGCTTAAGGGGCGAGTGCTGCTTGCGGCAAACCGGCGGTCTCATCCCAGCCCAGTGCAAGATTCATGCACTGCACAGCGGCGCCTGCCGTGCCTTTGCAGAGGTTGTCCAAGGCTGCAGTGATAACGAGACGTCGTGCACGCTGATCCACATGGGCCTGAATGTGGACCATGTTGGTGCCCACGACATTTTGGGTCTCAGGCTGCTGCCCCGTGGGAAGGACGTAACAGAATGGTTCGTTCGCATAGAAATCTGCGAACACCTGCGCGACTTCTTCGGCGGTCACGCCGTCCCGCAAAGGCGCGGTTGTGGTTGCGAGGATGCCGCGTGGCATCGGTGCAAGTACCGGAGTAAAGCTCACCGAGACTGTGTCCTCAGTAAATGGTTGCAGATTCTGCACCACTTCGGGGGTATGCCGGTGGGTACCACCTGGCTTGTAGGCCTTGACGTTGCCCATGGTTTCGGCTCCCAGCTGCGCCACAGAAGCCTTCTTGCCCGCGCCGGATACGCCGGTGATAGCAATGACGGAGAGAGCCGGCTCAATCAGGTTTCCCTCAACAGCGGGAAGCACCCCCAAGGTAATGGTGGTGGGGAAACAACCGGGAACCGCGACCCGGTTGGAGCCCTTGAGCGCAGCACGGTTTCCGGGAATCTCGGGGATACCGTAGGGCCATGCACCCGCATACTGGCCGCCATAAAATTCATCCCAGTCGGCCTTGTTGCGAAGGCGGAAGTCAGCAGCGCAGTCGATGACCACTACCTTCTCCCCCAGCTGGCGCCCGATCTCTGCGGAGTGGCCATGCGGGAGGGCAAGGAAAACTACGTCGTGTTGGGACAACACCTCTGGGGTGGTTTCTTCAATTATGCGGTCTGCCAGCTGCGGCAGATGCGGCATGAGTTCGGAGACCTTTTGTCCAGCATTCGAGTGCCCAGTCAGCGCGCCTATCTGCAGCTGTCCAGCGAAGTACGCAGGATGCGAAAGCAGGAGGCGAAGAATTTCGCCTCCTGCATATCCGGTGGCGCCTGCAATTGCTACTGAAATCGTCATGCCGCCAACCGTAGCAAATAATGCAACGCGCCGTAAGTTATTCAGAAAAATTTCCCTTTAAAAAGCACGGGATAAAATCTGCCCTACCCCTCGCAAGGAAGCATTAGCCAACAATCCCCAAAATATGACCTACAACACAGTCCGTTAAGGATGTGGCAGCGCGGCGACGCCTTACACAGCGCATTAAGAAAGCCTTTCCCTCAGTAACTCACTTAGAGGGAAAGGCTTAGCTCTACTGCAACTTCAGCGGCTGGGGTTCCAGGCCCCCTAAGCGCGCATCTCCGCGCCGAGGCGTTGCTTGACCAGTTCGGCCGCTGCGAGGCGGTGCTCGTTAGCTTCCTCGTCAGTAAGAGTGCGGTCATCTGCCCGGAAGATGAGCTTGAACGCCAAAGACTTCTTATCCTCGCCAAGCTGCTCACCACGGAAGACGTCGAAAAGCTCTACTGCCTCGAGAAGCTCGCCGGCGCCCTCTTCGACGACCTTGCGCACCTCTTCAGCAGGCGTGGACTCATCGACGATGAGCGCGATGTCCTGGTGCAGTGCCGGGAACGCAGACAAGACCGGTGCTGGGAAAAGCTCGTCGGTCGGCAGCGCGGTGACATCGATTTCCATTGCACACGTGCGTGCAGGAAGGTTCAGCGCCTCGAGAACCTGTGGGTGCAACTCGCCGGCGTAGCCAACGATGATGGACTCACCGTCGACGACTGCCTTCACCGCAGCGCAACGGCCCGGGTGCCAAGGCAGCTGCTCGGCAGCCTCCAGCTCGATCTCGACGCCAGCCGCACGAGCAACCTGACGAGCAGACTCAATAGCATCGGCGTAGGTAAAGGCACGACCCTCGCCCCACGGGCCTTCATGCTCGATGTTGCCGGTAGCTACGGTCGCGACATGGAGCGGCTGCTCTGGGAGGGATTCGCGCAGTTCCTTGACCACATCGTCTGCTGGACGCTGCTCAACGGACGGCATCGGCGAAGAATCCGCGCGCTTGAAGGAGACCTGCTGCAGACCAAACAGTGCCAGATCTGCACGGCCACGTGCGACGTTACGACCGATGGCTTCTAGCATGTTCGGCAGCAGGGTCGTGCTCAAGATGGCCTTGTCAGACTCCAGCGGGTTCTGCACGGAAACAGTGCGGCGGCGGTCGTCGTCCGCGTCCAATCCCCATACGTCAAACGTGTCGTTGGCGATGAACGGAGAAGGCAGAACCTCGGCGTAACCGGCATAGGCCAAGCCATGACCGATGGCGCGGCGACGCTTCTGAGCCGGGGTGAGTCCGCGACCGCCGACTGGGGTCGGAAGAATCGTCGGAATGTCCTCGAGGCCCTCGAGACGCAGGACTTCCTCAATCAGGTCGACATCCATGGTGATGTCGGTACGCCAGGTAGCTGGGGTGACCAGCAGGTTCTCCCCCTGCTCTTCCACGGTGCAGCCCACCTCGCGCAGACGTTGCACGATAGTCTCGCGGGAATACTCCACGCCCGCGTATTCGCTTGGCTTGCTGGCCCGCATGGTGATCTGCTGCGGCTTGGCGACGTCGCCCACAAGGGTACGGCCGGACTCGATGGTGCCGCCAGCAATCTCGACGAGCAAAGCGCAAGCAACATCGAGCGCGACCTCAACGATGGCCGGGTCTACGCCGCGCTCGAAGCGGCGGGAGGCCTCCGAGGAAAGCTTGTGGCGGCGAGAGGTACGCGCAACCGTAATTGGGTCCCAAATAGCGGACTCGAAGTACACATCAGTGGTCTCGTCCATGATTTCAGTGGAGGTACCACCCATGACACCAGCCATGGACTGAATGCCATTGTCATCGCAGATGAGGACGTCGCCGGCGGAAAGGGTGCGCTGGACATGGTCCAAGGTCTCGAACTTCTCGCCCTCTTCCGCATTGCGCACTACCAAGTCACCCTTAACGAGGTTGGCGTCGAACGCGTGCATAGGAGCGCCCAGCAGCAGCATCACGTAGTTGGTGACGTCGGTAGCCGGGTTGACGGCACGCTGGCCGGACAGCATGAGCTCGCGTTCCATCCAGAATGGAGTGCGGGCATTCGGGTCGATTCCGGAGACCTTGCGCAAACCAAAGCGCTGGGCCTTGGTCTCCTCACGCAGGTCAATGTTGATGAGGGCCCCCTCCGGTGCCGGAACACCAGAAACATCGATGCCTGCAACGGACGGGTCCTGCGCAACGTCAGCAAATTCGAGGTCGAAAGCCGAAGCAATCTCGCGAGTCAGGCCACGTGCCGAGAGCGCGTAGCCACGGTCCGGGGTGATGTTGACGTCGAATACGGTGTCAGCCAAGGCGATGAGCTTGCGGGCATCCTGGCCGATGTACTGACCGTACTCCTCGCCCAAGGTGATGATGCCATCGGACTTCTCAGCGAACCCGAGCTCCGCGGCGGAGCACAGCATGCCGTTGGAGATGTGATCGTAGGTCTCGCGGGCAGCAATCTTGAATCCACCCGGCAACTCGGCACCCGGCAGCGCCACGACGACGTGATCGCCGAGACGGAAGTTGCGAGCGCCGCAGATGATACCCTGCAGCTCACCGGTGCCGTTTGCGTCACCGACGTTGACCTGGCAGTAACGAATGGGCTTCTTAAATTGGGTGAGCTCCTCGATTTCCTCCACCTTGCCGATGACCAGCGGGCCGGTGGTCTCTGGGAGATTCTCGTAGCCTTCGGTCTCGAAACCGACGCGCACGTATCCGGAGTCCAGTTCCTCTGGGGTTACTTTCCAACCGGGGTTCTTAGCGCCAAGCAGTCCGGTGACCCAGCTCTGGGAAATAAGCATTGTTTTCTTCCTGTCCTTTCTGGGTTCTTCTTATGCCTGTACGCCGAATGGCAGGGTGAAGCGAACGTCGCCCTCGACCATGTCTCGCATGTCGGTAAGGCCATTGCGGAACTGCAAGGTGCGCTCGAGGCCCATACCGAATGCAAAGCCGGTGTACTCCTCTGGGTCAACGCCCACTGCGCGGAGGACGTTCGGGTTGACCATGCCGCAGCCGCCCCACTCGATCCAGCCTGCGCCGCCCTTCTTGTTTGGGAACCAGACATCGACCTCGGCAGAAGGCTCGGTGAACGGGAAGTAGTTGGTGCGCATGCGGGTCTTGGTCTCAGGGCCGAACAGGACCTTGGCCAAGTGGTCCAAGGTGCCGCGTAGATGAGCCATAGTCAGGCCCTTGTCCACTGCGAGTCCCTCAACCTGGTGGAATACCGGGGTGTGCGTAGCGTCGAGTTCGTCGGTACGGAACACACGACCTGGGCAAGCAATGTAGAGCGGAACATCGCGGTCCAGCATGGTGCGTACCTGTACAGGAGAAGTGTGGGTACGCAACACCTGCTTTGAGCCTTCAGTCGAGACATGGAAGGTGTCTTGCAGGGTACGTGCTGGGTGATCCGGCTTGAAGTTCAACGCATCAAAGTTGAAGTACTCCGCCTCGACCTCAGGACCATCGGCGATTTCCCAGCCCATGCCGACGAAGATGTCGGCGATGCGCTCGGACAATGCCGTAATTGGATGAAGAGCACCGGTCTGGGCGCGGGTGGTGGGGATGGTGACGTCGACGGTCTCGGCAGCGAGCTGAGCCGCACGAGCCTCCGCCTCAAGAACAGCCTGAATCTCCGCGTAGCGCTTCTCGACGCGACCGCGCGCCATGTTGACGTTACGGCCAGCGTCCTTGCGCTGATCCTTAGGCAGGCTGCCGAGCATCGTGCGAGCTTGTGGGATATAGCCCTGCTCACCGAGGTGCTCACGGCGAGCCACCGTCAGCTCATCGAGCGTGGTAGCTGCTTCGAACGCGGTGATTGCGTCGTCGGCAGCCGCGCCCAGGGCGGCTTCGGTCAATTCGATCTGAGGTGTATCGGACACGTGCCTTAAGTACCTTCTTCTAGCGAGAAAAACTAACGCCTTTATCTTAGCGCAGTTCACTCGCCCCTAACGCAGCGGGGCGCCGCTCCACTGAGCCCCGCTAACGTTTCCTAGTTGATCGAACGGGTCCAATCAACGGGCATGACCCCTGAAAAGGAGACAGGGTGAGGGGCAGTTATGCCCGTCATCGGGTTCCAGTTCCACCGTCACCAGTTGGTGCGCTGGCGACTCGACGTCCAGGGCGTGGCCAAGCTGCGTCTTCGCGAGAAAGACGGAAGGCACCGACACAATGTGGAAAGGAATAGCCATAAGCCAAACGCTCCCGTTCGTTAGCCACCACTTTTCCGTTCGGATTGTGACATGCCAAACAATTTTTAGGAGCGATTCAACGCTTTGGCAGATTCATACAAACAAATTGAGGCTGCCGTGGCAAGGTTGAGCGACTCCGCGCGGCCGAGGATCGGAATGCGCACGCGCATGTCCGCTTCTTCTTGCAACTCCCCTAGTCCATGGGCTTCGTTACCGAACAACCAGGCGGTGGGTTGGCTGAGATCGGCCTCGGCAAGATCTACTTCCCCATCAGCGGCAGTCGCCAGAATCTGCATGCCTGACTTCCGCAGCTGCCCAAGCACATCCTTGATGTTCGGATCGCGCGCTACGGGAATATGAAACAGTGACCCAGCCGAGGCACGCGCCACTTTGCAGCCCAGAGGATCGACTGTCTCGCCTGCAAAGATGACGCCGTCGGCGCCCATAGCGTCCGAAGTACGGATGAGCGTTCCAGCATTGCCAGGCTCCGAGGTAAGGACTGGCACAGATACTAGATTTGGCTTGCCGTTGAGAATCTTTCCGGCCGACCAAAGAACAGGCTTGCAGAGTGCGAAAAGACCGGTTGTGGTTGCGGTATCAGAGAGATGGCGTGCGGCTTTGTCTGTGATTGGATGGACGTAGACATCCATATAGCCACACGCAGTGACGATGTCTTGGAAGCGTTCCGCAGCCTTCTCGGTCACGAATACGTCAGTGGCGGCGCCGGTAGATACTGCGGCGTCGACTGCGTTTTCGCCCTCAATGATGAATTGATTCGCCTTTTTGCGGGCCGCTGCACGGTGCAGTTTGGAGGCATTGACGATGCGCGGCGTGCGCTCTGTAAAGGCACTCTCAAAGTCGAGGTTCATGGCCACCACCTTACTAGCCAGGTTTGGCGCTTAGAACCTCCCCCTCCCCTGCAAGGCCAATCACCTTGAGCCCCTTCACCCAGACGAGGCTTTTAATGCACAAACCCTCCATCTCTCATTGCACGAGAGATGGAGGGTGAAGGTCGACAGACTACTTAAGACTATTTACGCAGCGGAACGCCTTGCGCATCACGGTCGAATCCGCCGGCGCCGGCCAGTATCATGATGAACTCTACGAATGCCCACAATGAGATGAAACCAACTACAAAGAAACCAATGAGCACAAACACGGTGATGCAACCGAAGATGAAGCCCAACAACTGGCCGAGCGCGCGCCCGGTGTTCCCCAGGTAGAAGTTGTGCGCGCCGAGGTAGCCGAAGAAAAAGGCGAGCAGCCATGCAGCAACCCAGGACTTCTGCTCAGCTACAACGGCATACTGCTGTTGCATTGGGTAGGCCTGCCCGTATTGCGGTTGGCTAAATTGCTGCGGCGCAGAATAGCCCTGGCCATATTGCGGTTGTCCGCCCTGAAACTGCGCTGGAACATTGTTACCCTGTGGCTGGCCAAATGGATTTACCGGCTGGCCACCAGCATTGCCTTGCTGAAAACCATTGTTTGGGTAGGCCATAAAAGTGCTCCTGAAAATGGACAAAATTTAAGAAAAAAGTTCAACGCCCCTGCGCTGAACACCACAATCAAGGTAACACGACAAATCACTCGGCACATAAAAGAAAGAATCAATTGGGGAATCATCCCCAACCAATGGGAATTTGATTATCTGCCGGTTTAAGAAAATTGCAGCGAAATTTTCCGCACAGTCACCATAAAACGACGAATCCCTCCACCTGTTCGCGTGGACTCAGGTGGAGGGATTGGCGAGCATAAAGCTCGATAAAGAACCTTAAGTATCGGTTCTTAGGCAGCCTTCGGAGCGTTGACGTCCTCCGGCAGTGCAGCCTTTGCAGCCTCGCACAGTGCGGAGAATGCCTCGAAGTCGTTTACAGCAAGCTCAGCGAGGATCTTGCGGTCAACCTCGATCTCAGCCAAGCGCAGGCCGTGGATGAGACGGTTGTAGGTGATGTCGTTCATACGGGCAGCAGCGTTGATGCGCTGGATCCACAGCTTGCGGAACTCAGACTTACGAGCACGACGGTCGCGATAAGCGTAAGTCATGGAGTGCAGCCACTGCTCCTTGGCCTTACGGTAGAGGCGGGAGCGCTGGCCGCGGTAGCCCTTAGCGGACTTCAGAATCGCGCGGCGCTTCTTCTTGGCGTTAACTGAGCGCTTTACTCGTGCCACAGTAATACTTCCTTAATCTTTTGTGGGTTTAGTAAGTGGGTTGATTCGGCGCTAATTAGGAGCGGCCGAGCAGGCGCTTGACGCGCTTGACGTCGGAAGGTGCAACGTCCTTGGTGCCCTTGAGACGACGGGTCTGCTTGGATGGCTTGCCCTCCAGCAGGTGGCGGCGGCCAGCCTGCTCACGGCGCAGCTTGCCGGAACCGGTCACCTTGATGCGCTTGGCGGTGCCCTTGTGGGTCTTCTGCTTCATGAGAATTAAGTCCTTAAATCCTAAGTGGAGCTTGGTCTACTTCTTGCCCTTGCGGACGGGTCCAAAAACCATGGTCATGTTGCGACCATCCTGCTTGGGGCGAGACTCGACGATGCCGTACTCGGCGACATCCTCGGCGAGGCGCTCCAGCAGGCGGAAACCAAGTTCCGGACGCGACTGCTCGCGGCCACGGAACATGATGGTTACCTTGACCTTGGAACCCTTCTCCAGGAAGCGCACCACATTGCCCTTCTTGGTTTCATAATCGTGATCATCGATCTTCGGACGGAACTTCTGTTCCTTAACCACAGTCTGCTGTTGGTTCTTACGGGCTTCGCGAGCCTTCTGAGCCTGCTCATACTTAAATTTGCCGTGGTCCATGATCTTGGCTACTGGCGGCTTTGCATTAGGTGCCACCTCGACCAAGTCAAGATCTGCTTCGTATGCAAGCTTGCGAGCATCATCAGTACGGACAATGCCCACCTGTTCACCACCGGGGCCAACAAGACGGACCTCGGGTACTCGGATGCGCTCATTAATGCGAGCTTCAGCGCTGATTGTGGTTCTCCTCGATTAGGGGGTTAGTGATGTGCCTACCGAGACCACAAACGAAATCCCAGTCTGCCAGAAGCAGCCGGGAGCTCTCATAACAACGTTAAGGTATTAACCTCAACCCTTTTACCTTTATCCTACGAAGTCAAAGAACTTCGCGGCTTCAGGTGGGAGAAACTCCGCTTGTGACCCGAGACCTCCTGGAGAAGGTCCTACGGGCGGTAGTGCTGATTACTTTAACACCGGCTCATACAAAATCCAAATCGCAACGCGCCCACACTTTTGACTGCATCCACAACTTGTTTAGATCCGCCTGCACGCTGCAAAGGGTTTTATGTCCCCATCTTCGATGGCTTGCTCCACAAGCTTGTCGACGCCCTTCGCTAGCGCATTGAGAGCCGGCTCAGCATCGCTGAAATCATCCCCCGGCATCACGACTTCGATTGCTAGCCCTACGCTCTGCGGCTCGGCGCCTTTGGTGGTGCGCACGCCGAACTGCCGGTGGGCATACATGCCATCAATCTCAGACAGACCCCATCCGCCCTTTGCACGCGTATCGGGCAGTGCGGAGAGCCCGTTGTCGTGGTAGACGATGAGGTTGTCCATCGCATCATATACATGGCGGGCATGAGCGACGCACGGAAGTGAAGCCCCAAATGCAGCCTGATTTTTCAGCGTCCATGTGGAGTAGCCAAAGGAGTCCTCTACTTTGGCTGGTGCGTCGTATTCGTCGAGCAGGTCTGAAACCGCGCCATTCGCGTCACCGGTTTCCCATTGCACCTGGGTCCACAACGCATATGCGGCGTCATTGTCAGATTGTTCGATTGCCAGATCTATCATCTGCTCATCCGCGCCGACCTCCGACGCTGCAATCGCAATCGGCACTTTGATTGTGGACCAGGTCGGCTCCTCGCCCTTCAGACCACGCTGGACGGATCCAGACTGAGCATCAATAGCAACACCTGCTTCGACACCGTAGCGCTTTTCCACACGGCGAATCACGCGATCCAGTTCTCCAGCTAGACGCAGCGAATCTTCCTCAGCGCTCCGATCTTTAAGCACACCAGCTAAAGCCTCCACAGATTGCAAGGCTTGACCCTGAGCGTCCCCCTCAGGAGCCGTTTGGACATTGTCACAACCGCCCGCTGCTCCTGATAATCCGAAGATAACCAGCGCTGATGTAATCAGCTGGAAGTATCTCACGTGCTTCAATCGAAAGATTCTAGCCTTGTCTAGGGCGCAGCCGCCTCTTACAACAGCTCCTTGAGGTACTGGCCGGTATAAGAGCCTTTCACCTTTGCAACATCCTCGGGAGTACCTTGCGCAACAACGGTTCCTCCACCATCGCCACCTTCCGGACCCATGTCGACAATCCAGTCAGCTACCTTGATTACATCGAGGTTGTGTTCAATGACGAGCACCGAGTTGCCCTTATCAACGAGCCCCTGGATGACGAGCATCAGCTTTCGAATGTCCTCGAAGTGCAGTCCAGTCGTCGGCTCATCGAGGATGTACACGGTACGACCATTGGTTCGCTTCTGCAGCTCAGATGCCAGCTTCACGCGCTGAGCCTCACCACCAGAAAGCGTGGTTGCCGCTTGGCCCAAGCGAACATAGCCCAGTCCGACGTCGACAAGCGTGGCGAGGTAACGATGGATCGAGGTAATCGGCTCAAAGAACTCCGCTGCCTCGGAGATCGGCATGTCAAGAACCTCAGCGATGTTCTTGCCCTTGTAGAGAACCTCAAGCGTCTCACGGTTGTAGCGAGCGCCCTGGCAAACCTCACACGGGACATAAACGTCCGGCAGGAAGTTCATCTCGATCTTCAAGGTGCCGTCACCTTGGCACGCCTCACAGCGACCGCCCTTGACGTTGAAAGAGAAACGGCCAGGTTTATAGCCGCGAACCTTCGCCTCTTGTGTCTCGGCGAAGAGGTTGCGGATCTTGTCGAAGACACCAGTGTAGGTCGCGGGATTAGAACGTGGGGTACGGCCAATTGGGCTTTGGTCCACCTGCACAAGCTTGTCCAAGTGCTCGACGCCCTCTACTCGCTTGGCGCGTCCCGGAACCTGGCGAGCGCGGTTGAGCTTATTGGCCAGAGTCTTCGCCAGAATCTGGTTGACCACCGTCGACTTACCGGAGCCTGAAACACCGGTGATACACACCAGGACGCCCAGTGGAATCTCGACGTCGATGCCCTTGAGGTTGTTCTCACGCGCGCCGACAACCTTGAGGGTTCGGTCCTTATCGATCTCGCGGCGCGAATCCGGCACGGCCAAGACACGTTTGCCGGCCAAGTATTGACCCGTCAGCGACTCCTCAACTTCGAGGATTCCCTCTGGCTCACCTTGATAGACCACCTCGCCGCCATACTCGCCGGCGCGAGGCCCGACGTCGACAAGCCAGTCCGCTTCGCGGATCGTATCTTCGTCGTGCTCGACAACGATGAGGGTGTTGCCGATATCGCGCAGACGCTTCAACGTAGTGATGAGGCGCTGGTTATCGCGCTGGTGCAGGCCGATCGACGGCTCGTCGAGGACGTACAGGACGCCCGCCAAGCCCGAACCAATCTGAGTAGCCAAGCGAATACGCTGCGCCTCGCCACCCGACAACGTCGAAGCGCCGCGGTCCAAGGTCAGGTAGTTCAAGCCCACGTCGAGCAAAAAACGCAGGCGGGCTTGGATCTCCTTGAGCACAGCACCGGCAATAATTTCCTCGCGGTGACCCAAGACTAGTGAATCCAGGAATTCTGCAGCGCTTTCAATGGACAACGCGGACAAACCCGCGATGGACTTCTCGCCGTGAGCAGTGGACTCAAGGCGCACGGCGAGGATCTCCGGACGCAGACGGGTGCCGTTACACGCGTTGCACGCCACGCGGCGCGTGTACTGAAGCAGGCGATCCTTCTGGGAGTCGGAGTCTGCTTGCTCCAGTTTGCGCTCCAAGAAGCCAATGGCGCCCTCGAAAGGCGCATTCCAATTGCGCTGGCGGCCGTAACGATTCTTGTAGCGAACATTGACCTCAATGTCCGTGCCGTAAATGAGGGCGTCACGCTGTTGCTTGGTCAGCTCGGAAACCGGGGTCTTCGGGTCGAAGCCCATGGTCTTAGCCAGGCCCTCGACGAGCTTGACGAAGTAGCGCGAGTTCGGGCTCGAGTGCCACGGCTGAATGGCGTCGACCGCGGGAGCGTCTGGATCTGGAATGAGCAGGTCCACATCAACTTCAAGACGGGTACCGAGGCCATCACAGACCGGGCAAGAACCAAAGGGGGCGTTGAAGGAGAACGCGCGGGGCTCGTATTCCTCGATGGTCAGCGCGTGGCCATTCGGACAAGCGGCTTTTTCGGAGTAGGTGTGAGTGAGCTCCGGGTTATCGATGAAGTCGAGTGTCACCAAACCGTCAGCTAGGCGCAAAGCGGTCTCCACAGAGTCAGTCAAACGTTGCTTCTGGGAAGCTTTGACCTGAAGGCGGTCAACAACGACGTCGATATCGTGCTTGATCTGCTTTTTCAGCGTTGGCGGCTCGGTAAGCTGGTAAACCTCGCCGTCGACGCGCACGCGGGAGTAACCCTGCGATGCGAGATCCGCGAAGAGATCAGCGAACTCACCCTTGCGTTTGCGCACCACCGGCGCGAGAACCTGGAACTTCAGCTTTTCTTCCAGCTCAAGCACGGTATCCACAATCTGCTGCGGCGTTTGCCGCTCGATCACTGCATCGCATTCCGGGCAATGCGGGGTGCCGGCACGTGAGAACAGCAAACGCAGATAATCGTAGATCTCCGTGATGGTGCCCACAGTCGAACGAGGGTTGTGGTTCGTCGATTTCTGGTCGATGGAAACAGCCGGCGAAAGTCCATCGATAAAGTCCACGTCCGGCTTGTCCATCTGGCCCAAGAACATTCGAGCATAAGAGCTCAACGACTCCACGTAGCGCCGCTGGCCCTCTGCGAAAATGGTGTCAAAAGCCAGCGATGACTTGCCAGAACCCGACAAGCCAGTGAAAACCACCATTTTGTCACGCGGCAGGTCGATATCGACGCCTTTGAGGTTGTGCTCGCGAGCTCCACGTACGACCAAACGATCAGCCACTATGTGCGCCTCCTCTTATCGGCCCGCGCTGTGGGGTCAGCGAGGCCAGTAGAAAATGTCTCTCTAAGAATCTACCCGTAGGGTTGGACACATGAGTAACACGCTTTCCCTTCACAGTATTTCCGTCTCCGACATGGACAACAACTGCTACCTGATTTGTTGCGGCGATGAAGCACTGCTTGTCGATGCCGCGGATGATGCGCCGGCAATCCTCCAACTAGCTGCAGACAAGGGCGTGAAGATCACCGCGTTGCTGACGACCCACCGCCACTGGGACCACGTGCGGGCAACAAAAGACATCATCGAGGCCACCGGGGCCACCCACTATGCTTCCTTCCTGGACTCCCCTGCATTGCCCGCACCGGTCGACGTCGATCTGCACCAGGGGGACACGGTTCCATTCGCCGGCCGCGAGTTTCCTGCAATCATCCTGCGTGGCCACACCCCGGGCGGGGCCGCGATTGCCGTGGATATCGATGGCACGACGAACTTGTTTGTCGGCGATTCACTCTTCCCAGGTGGCGTAGGAAAGACCACCTCAGAGGGAGACTTCGTCAGGCTGTACAAGGACGTCAGCGAGCGCATCTTCGACGTCTATCCGGATTCAGCGATTGTCCGACCAGGCCACGGCAAATCTACAACTCTTGGTGAGGAGCGGCCGAAACTCGACGAGTGGTGGGAACGCCGCTGGTAGACACCAAATTCCTCCCCTCTCGGCAGCAAGTAGGGGCGCCCGACTCGCTCCGCGGGCCGGCTTTTTCCGTACACTGGTTTAACGCACATTAATTTACTCAATGAATGGAGCACGTAATGATTCGTAAGTTTGCCCGCCCGATGCTGGCTTCGGTTTTCGTATGGGACGGTGTCGATACTCTCCGTAACGCTTCCGACCACGTAGCGGAAACGGAGTCCGTGCTCAACCGTCTGCGTAAGGTCGTTCCAGCCCAGTACGCCGGTTACATTCCCAATGACCCTGAGCTCGCAGCCCGCGCAATCGGCGGCCTCAAGGTCGGCGCCGGTTCCACGCTTGCGCTGGGCAAGGCACCGCGCACCTCCGCCGCAGTTCTCGCATTGTCTACCCTGCCTAACCTGCTTGGCCGGAACGCTTTCTGGGAAGCTGAGACCACCGAGGAGAAGAACGACCGCCGCAACGGTTTCCTCACCAACACCGCTCTGCTAGGCGCGCTCTTTATCGCGACCCAGGACACCGAGGGTAAGCCTTCCCTGCGCTGGCGCGCATCCAAGACTGCGGAGCGCACCAACAAGAAGATTCAGCAGGCTCTGCCCACCAAGTCCGAGCAGCAGAAGTTCGCTGACAACATCTCTGACCGCGCGGATGACTTCTCCTCCAAGGCCACCGACTGGTTCGAGGGCGCCAAGGAATACGTCGATGACAACAAGGATGACTGGCAAGCGACCGGCAAGGGTCTCGTAGACACTGCTCGCTCTTTCATCGAAGACAGCGCCGAGCAGGCTCGTAACTTCATCGATGACAACAAGGATGACTGGCTGTCTGCAGCTCAGGACAACGCCAAGCTGGCACGCAAGAGCGCTGTCAAGGCTGCTACGAAGGCACAGTCCCGAGCTGACGATGCTCTAGCCAAGGTAGACACCAAGTCCAACAAGCGCGCAGTTAAGAAGGCAACCAAGCGCGCCGAGAAGCTTCAGGCTGAAGCTTCCAAGAAGATCGACAAGGCCATCAAGAAGTTCGGCGACCGCCTGAACTAAGCCTTTAACCCTCAGCGGCCCAGCAAGGTATGCTGGGCCGTTGTTGTTTTTCCAACCGTGTCCGCACGGTCCACATGCATCGAAATTTTGGGAGCAGAGTGTCTTCACCAGAGTTGTCTAACGCCAAGTCGCCGCAGGGACCAGTGACGAATGAGACCGCACGCGAAATTAACGCGGAACAAGAATACGTCGATAATCTCTTCTCCCGGCTCGACCGAGAAGTTGCCTTGGCCAATGAGAAGCTAAACGAGGTCCAGAAAGACGTCGACCCGCATACTCCAGACGCAGACGCGCTCATCCGCCGTGAAACGGAGTACCACGGCCTGCAAGCGAAGTTGGACCGCCTTAATCTGGCTCAGCTCGGCTTAGTCTTTGGGCGCATAGACATCGACGCCCCCGGCGACAATCCCACCGAAGAAGGCCTCGACCGCAGGTATATCGGCAGGATGGGCCTGGATGCTCGTGAGGACGACTACCGGACGCTCCTCCTCGACTGGCGTGCACCAATGGCCCGCCCCTTCTACCTTGCGACCACAGCGCAGCCAGAAGGCGTCACCGTCCGCCGACACATTCGTACCAAAGGCCGCCTCGTTACGGACATCAACGATGAGGTCCTCTCAGGTACAGGCGCGGCGTCGGAAAGCGCAGGCGTTGCCAGTGAATCCGCGCTCTACCAAGCACTCCAGCGAGCACGTACGGGTCACATGGAATCCATCGTGGAGACCATCCAGCGCGAACAAGATGAGATCATCCGCGACAATACCCGCGGCGTCCTCGTAGTTGAGGGCGGACCCGGCACAGGAAAGACCGCAGTGGCGCTCCATAGAGTGGCGTATCTGCTCTACACCCATCGCGAACAACTGGCTGCCACTGGCGTGCTCATCGTCGGCCCGAACTCCACCTTCTTGGACTACATCTCCCGCGTTCTTCCGGAACTCGGCGAGACCGGCGTGGTTCTTTCCACCGTGGGTGACCTGTTCCCAGGCATCACGCCAACCCATCAAGAGCCACTACTCGGGCGCGAGATCAAGGGTTCTGAAGCAATGGTGGATATCCTGTCCGCCGCGGTGAAGAACTACCAGACCCTCCCCACTGACACCCAGTGCATTACCGCAGAGCACTTGGAATTGGATATCGATGCTGCAATGGTCAAGGCGGCACGCACTCGTGCCCGGCGCTCCCGCAAACCGCACAACGATGCGCGAGCAGCATTTTCTGAGCATCTCATCGAGTCCCTCGCACAACAGATGGCACAGAAAATTGGTGCGGACCCGTTGGGCGGTCAGAATCTCCTGTCCCGCGCCGACGTCGATCAGCTGCATGACGATCTGGTGGATGAGCCGCAGGTGCAGCAACTCATCGACCAGTTTTGGCCCACCCTTGACCCGCGCACAGTTCTGGCTGATCTCTTGTCCTCCCAGGAGCAAATTGACGCTGCCGCCAGCGACTATGATTCTGAGACCCGTGAAGCCCTGTACCGCGCGCAAGGTGATGCGTGGACTGCATCGGATGCGGCCTTGTTGGACGAACTAGCGGTCCTCATCGGTATGCCAAACCCAGAGGAGGAGAAGGCAGCCGCGGACAAAGCCTGGCGTGAACAGGTTGCCGATGCGGAGGATGCGCTCGATATTCTGACTTCCTCTGACTCGACCGACAACGATGACGACATGTTCGATGCGGAGATCTTGTCCGCACACGACGTCATCGACGCAGAGACCCTCGCGCGCCGCCAGGAAGTAAGCGACAACCGCACCACGGCCGAACGTGCGCAGGAGGATTACACCTGGGCTTACGGACACATCATCGTTGACGAAGCGCAAGAACTCAGCCCCATGGAGTGGCGGATGCTATTCCGTCGCAGCCCTTCCCGGTGGATGACGCTTGTGGGTGACACCGCGCAGACTGGCGCTCCTGCTGGAGTTGATGACTGGGCTGAAGCCTTAGAACCTTTTGTAGCGAAGCGTTTCCGGCATCATCAATTGACCGTCAACTACCGCACTCCCCAGCCAATTGCAGATTTGGCCAATTCGTTATTGGAGCTTATTAACCCCCAATCGACGCCCGCCGTGGCGGTTCGAGATGGTGCGCCCGTCGAATTTGCGACAGAGACACAAGACTACGAACCCGGCACTTTCACAGACAAAGATGGCCGCCTGAATGCTGTTATCACGCGGGAAAACGTCGAGGACATTAAAGGACTTGAGTTCGACCATGTGGTCGTAGTGGATCCTGACGACATCGTTGCGGCCTCTCCACAAGGCTTGCAAAATCTGTACGTTGCGGTAACTCGCGCCACGCAATCCTTGACGTTGGTCGGACGGTGGCAGGAAATCTTCCACTAGTCTGGTAGGCATGGCTTTATCTGACATCGCACGTAAAATTGAACGCGCTTCCAACTCGGCAGCTTTGCGACGTTCCACCCGCAAAGGCTGGGTACCCAAGCTTTCGGGTTATGCCGGATATGGCAACACCGAGTTTGTTCACGTCTTGGGCCGTGTTCTCATGCATGACCCTGAGTCCGCAGAAAATGAGACTTGGGCACAGCGAGGCTACCGGCAGTTCTTTACTGTCCAGGTGGCCAACCTCGATGTTTCAGTGACCGTAAACGGAAAGACTGTAACCGGGCACACTAACTACAACGGCTACGTGGACATTTTGGTTCATGAGCATGGCCTTGCGGCCGGCTGGCACGAAGTCACTATTGATGCTGCAGGCGCAGAGCCAATCACCGCTGAGGTACTCATTGTCTCGGAAGACTCGCCTCTAGGCGTGGTCAGCGACATCGATGACACTGTTATGGTGACGTGGCTTCCACGCGCTATGACGGCAGCTTGGAATTCCTGGGTCAAGCGAACCAACACCCGTCAACCTGTAGAGGGCATGGCTGGGTTCTACCAAGAGCTGCGTGCCAAGCACCCCGACATGCCGTTCATTTACTTGTCCACGGGTGCATGGAATACCTACGATACCTTGGTCACCTTCATGGAAAACAACGGCTTCCCTAAGGGGCCATTGCTATTGACGGACTGGGGACCAACTCCTACCGGTCTCTTCCGCAACGGTCAGGAGCACAAACGCGTGCAGCTACGTAACCTCTTCATCGCTTTCCCATGGATGAAGTGGCTGCTTATTGGTGACGACGGGCAGCATGACCCGCTCACCTATGGCGACGCCGCCAACGAGCACCCGGACCGGGTAGCGGCGGTAGCAATACGCAACCTCTCCCCGCAAGAGCAACTGCTCTCCCACGGTTCTTTAGCACCACTCGCGGACGCGAATGAGGAAGGCTCTTTTTCGATTCCCCTAATTCAGGGCGAAAATGGCCAAACCTTGGCTGCCAAGATGCGCGTAATCGAGCCCGAAATCAACAGTGAGGTGTACGGCTCCGACAGCTAAGACACCAACACTGTGTCCGGTCCCGGTGCATAGGCCGGCGAGCACAGCGGATTAAAAGCAAAAATAAAGGCCTAGGGTTCCTCAGTGAGGAGTCCTAGGCCTTATCTGCTGCCGCTTGGGCGGCACCCGTTCTTAGTTCACGGTGTGGACGATCATTACGTCGCAATCGGACTGGCGAGCAACATCGGCCGGAACGGAACCCAGCAGACGGCCGGTCAGCGAGTTGATGCCGCGGTTACCGACGATGAGCAGGTCAGCGTTGTTGTCGTTGACGATGGACATCAGTGCCTGAACTGGGGTGCCAGGGCGAACGGCGGTCTCGACCTTAGCAACACCGAACTTCTCGGCGTGCTCCTTGCCCGCCTGCAGGTTAGCCTCTGCCTTCTCGTCACCCAGAATGGTCACGGAATCCTGGCGCAAGGTCTTGGAAGCCTGCTCCTGGTTCTCGTAGTAAGCACAACCGATGATTAGAGTTGCATCGAATGCTGCGGCGATCTTGGCGGCGCGCTCCACTGCGAGGAGGGAGGACTTGGATCCGTCGGTGCCAACCACGATCTTGTTGTAATCGCTCATGATGACCTTTCTTTAGGGGCCTTAGCCCCAAGTGATGATGCAGAATATGCAAATTGCTTATGCTTTAAAGGCGCAATCGCTAGTCTAACAATTTTGTGACTGACTCGTTACTCGACGTGTCAATTTTGACGCATTAATCAACGTGCTGTTTTTCTCACAATTTTGCGACCGTGTCGCCCACGCTTCACTTTTAAGCTCTTTTAGATTCCCGCTTCCTTGAGACCGCGCAGTTCTTTCTTGAGATCCGCAATCTCATCACGTAGCCGGCCCGCCAGCTCAAATTTGAGTTCACGAGCCGCAGCGCCCATCTGGGCTGTGAGGTCGTCGATCAACTTCTGCACCTCATCGACTGCCATTGTGGAGACATCAGGCTTATCCATCAGCGCGGCTGGGTCACTTGCGGCGGCCTCTTCCCCATCGCATTCGTAGACCTGGTCCAGAATGTCCGCGATCTTCTTACGCAACGGCTGCGGGTCAATTCCGTGTTCCTCGTTATAGGCAATTTGCTTCGCGCGGCGTCGCTCGGTTTCCTCAATGGCTTCCTGCATCGAGTCAGTTATCTTGTCCGCGTACATAATGACCTCGCCTGAGACATTTCGCGCTGCACGGCCAATGGTCTGGATAAGTGACGTCGTCGAGCGCAGAAAGCCCTCCTTATCGGCATCAAGGATGGCCACCAAGGAAACCTCAGGAAGGTCAAGTCCCTCACGCAGCAGGTTGATGCCCACGAGGACGTCGTACTCGCCCAAGCGCAGCTGGCGCAACAGCTCCACGCGCTGCAAGGTATCGATGTCTGAGTGGAGATAGCGAACCTTAACGCCGTGCTCCAACAGGTAATCCGTGAGGTCCTCGGCCATGCGCTTGGTAAGCGTGGTGACGAGCACACGTTCTTGCTTTGCCGTGCGTTGCCGAATCTCATCGATGAGATCGTCGATCTGGCCCTTGGTCGGCTTGACTGTGACTTTCGGATCAATAAGGCCGGTTGGGCGAATAACCTGCTCCACGTACTCGCCTTGGGAGGCCGTGAGCTCGAAGTTGCCTGGGGTTGCGGACATGTAGACGGTCTGGCCAACGCGTTCTTCGAATTCGTCGAAGGTTAGCGGACGGTTGTCCGTAGCTGACGGCAGGCGGAACCCGAATTCCACAAGGTTGCGCTTGCGGGACATGTCGCCTTCGAACATGCCGCCAATCTGCGGAACGGTTACGTGAGACTCGTCAATGATGGTCAGGAAGTCCTCTGGGAAGTAGTCCAGCAGCGTAGCTGGTGCGGAACCTGCCGGGCGCCCGTCAATGTGGCGGGAGTAGTTCTCAATGCCGGAACAGAAGCCAACCTGCTCAATCATCTCTAGGTCGTACTCGGTACGCATGCGCAGACGCTGCGCCTCTAGTAACTTGCCGCGGTTTTCTAGGTCGGCGAGCCGCTCGGCAAGTTCCGCCTTGATATCTTCCACTGCCTTTGCCATGCGTTCTGGACCAGCCACATAGTGCGTAGCTGGAAAGATTCGCACCTCGTCGACGCGCTCGAGGACGTCGCCCGTCAGCGGATGGATGTAATAGAGCTCGTCAACATCATCACCAAAGAACTCAATGCGTACCGCACGTTCCTCGTAGGCCGGGATGATGTCGACCGTATCGCCCTTCACGCGGAAAGTACCACGAGTAAAGCCCACATCGTTGCGCTCATATTGAATATCCACAAGCAGGCGCAGGAAGCGGTCGCGGTCGATTTCCTCGCCTTCCTCGATTATCACCGAACGGTCTAAATAGGATTGCGGCGTGCCCAGACCGTAGATACAAGACACGGAGGAAACAACAACAACGTCGCGGCGAGAAAGCAGTGCGGAGGTCGCGGAGTGGCGCAGGCGTTCGACGTCCTCGTTAATGGAGGAATCCTTCTCAATGTAGGTATCCGTCTGCGCGATATAGGCCTCTGGTTGGTAGTAGTCGTAGTAAGAGACGAAGTACTCCACCGCATTGTGTGGGAGCAGCTGGCGCAGCTCGTTAGCCAATTGCGCTGCCAAGGTCTTGTTTGGGGCCATGACGAGCGTGGGACGCTGTTGCTTTTCAATGAGCCACGCTGCTGTAGCTGATTTGCCTGTACCGGTTGCACCCATGAGCACAACATCGCGCTCGCCTCTACTGAGACGCTCGTCGAGCTCAGCGATGGCAGCCGGCTGGTCGCCTGAGGGCTGAAACTCTGACTCCACCTTGAATTCCGCGGATCGCCGCTCCACCTCTCCAACGGGACGGTGTTCAGAGACGGGCAAAATGGGGTGTTCTGCTGCAAAAGCCATGACGGCCAGTCTAGCGCTATTTCTTGGCAATCATTGCGCGGCTAAACGCGCTTTATCGTGTTCGTCCGCCTAGGGCAAAGAAGCACGGACCGACTGCACCCAGATTTCCAACTCCCCTGTTGTTTCCCACAGCGCATAAACAGGCGAGCTTTCAGGCTCCAAGGTCGAATTAATCTTCTTTCGCAACCACGCTCGCGACTGCGGAGTACAAATCGACTTCAATTCCTTAGCTGACACGCCGTTGGGCAGCCGGTCCTGCGGAGTATTCACTAGCGCTCCCAGCGCAATAACCTTTTCAGCTTCATCTACGTCAAGGGGACTATCAGCGCAGGATCTCTTGAAATGCTCGAAATCGAAGGTGCCATCACGAAGCTCCGCAAGCAACTCACAAGCGGCATGATTATCAAATGGCCCTACGTCCCACGTCCCCATAGGAGCAGACACTAAGAAACCAAAATGAACACAAAAAGAGAACTGCGTAAATTTTATCTAGAGCAGTAATGAAAATTAGTTGTCTTAAGAAAAGCCTTCAGCAATCTATTTCTTAGCGGCGATTTCATGAACCACGCGTTCAACTTGCCCAGGAAGTTCCTCAAGGGCACCGTTGTTATCAATGACAAAGTCAGCGACTGCCAGCCGTGCGTCATCCGAAATCTGCGCTGCGATCCGGCGCCGCGCATCGGTCTCATCAAGACCGCGAAACTCCACGAGGCGCTGCACACGCGTGGCCACATCCACGTCGACCACGATGGTGTAATCCATCCCAGTGTGGAGACCCTTGTCCACGAGCAACGGCATGTCATACACCACAAATTCCTCGCCAGCGCTGCGGGCAGCGTCGAACCGCCGCTGAGTCTCTGCCTCGATTCGTGGGTGCGTAATGTCGTTGAGGCGCTGCGTCGACGCGGCGTCGCCAAACGCGCGTGCGGCCAGAAGACCGCGGTTCAGGCTTCCGTCCTCGCGGATAATGTCAGCGCCAAAAGCCTCAGCAAGCTCTGTCAGTGCCGGCTCGCCTGGCTCAACGATGTCCCGCGCGATCTGGTCCGCGTCGACCACAGTCCAGCCCTGTTCCTTGAGCAAACGCGCAACGGTGGACTTTCCGCTTCCGATGCCGCCAGTGAGTCCGATGAGTTTCATAAAGGTTCAGATTACGCGAAAAGGCCGCATCCTGCGTTCAAATAAGAACGAAGGATGCGGCCTACATTCAGCTAGGCGCTGTTTAAGCCTTGAAAGTTAAGGCTTAGTTGCCAGCGAGCTTGTCGCGCAGAGCAGCGAGCTGCTCGTCGGAAGCCAGGGAGCCGCCAACCTCAGCCGGTGCCTCGGATGCCGGAGCTGCATCGTTGGACTCGGAGGAGTAGTTGGAGGACTCGTTAGCCTCTGCAGCCTCAGCGGCTGCGGCACGGTTGCGCTCGATCTGAGCGGTGTGCAGGTTGAAGCGACGCTCGGACTCGGCGTAGCGGGCCTCCCAAGCCTGACGCTGCTCGTCGAAGCCCTCGAGCCACTCGTTGGTCTCTGGGTCGAAGCCCTCTGGGAAGACGTAGTTGCCCTGCTCGTCGTAGGAGTCAGCCATGCCGTACTTGGACGGATCGAACTCTTCGGTGTAGTCCTCGTCTGCCTGCTTAACAGACAGGGAGATACGACGACGCTCGAGATCGATGTCGATGACCTTGACCATAACTTCCTGACCAACGGTGACAACCTGGTCTGGAACCTCGACGTGGCGCTGAGCCAGCTCGGAGATGTGAACCAGGCCCTCGATGCCCTCCTCGACACGAACGAATGCGCCGAACGGAACGAGCTTGGTGACCTTGCCCGGGACGATCTGGCCCACAGCGTGGGTGCGGGCGAATACGCGCCACGGATCTTCCTGGGTAGCCTTCAGAGAGAGGGAAACGCGCTCGCGGTCGAGATCAACGTCGAGAACCTCAACGGTGACTTCGTCACCAACGGTGACAACCTCGGACGGGTGGTCGATGTGCTTCCAAGACAGCTCGGAAACGTGAACCAGGCCGTCGACACCGCCGAGATCGACAAATGCACCGAAGTTGACGATGGAGGAAACAACGCCCTTGCGGACCTGGCCCTTCTGCAGCTGGTGCAGGAACTCGGAGCGAACCTCAGACTGGGTCTGCTCGAGGAATGCACGGCGGGACAGAACAACGTTGTTACGCTGCTTGTCGAGCTCGATGATCTTTGCTTCCAGCTCCTGGCCGATGTATGGCTCCAGGTCGCGGACGCGACGCATCTCGACGAGGGAAGCAGGCAGGAAGCCACGCAGGCCGATGTCCAGAATCAGGCCGCCCTTGACGACCTCGATAACGGTACCGGTAACTGGCTCTTCCTTGGCGTGCAGCTCCTCGACTGCGCCCCAAGCGCGCTCGTACTGTGCGCGCTTCTTGGACAGGATCAGACGGCCTTCCTTGTCCTCCTTGGTGAGAACAAGTGCGTCGATCTGATCGCCGACCTCGACGACCTCATCCGGGTCGACGTCGTGCTTGATGGACAGCTCGCGGGACGGGATGACGCCTTCGGTCTTGTATCCGATGTCGAGCAGGACCTCGTCGTGGTCAACCTTGACCACGGTGCCCTCGACGATGTCACCATCGTTGAAGTACTTGATGGTTGCGTCAACAGCAGCGAGGAAGTCCTCAGCGGTTCCGATGTCGTTGATCGCAACCTGAGGGGTGTTAGAAGTTGGCATATGTAGAAATGCTCCGAAGTGATGTAGGAGATCGTAATTGGACAGTTACGAGTCTCTCGAAAAGCATCTCTAAACAGGCCAAATGGCGATGGTTTAGGATGGATTCCGATCCCGCCGTAACGATGTATAAAGCCCTCCTACGGAAGCCTTAGACAACCTACGGCATAGACACGCCCGTACAACACTACATCCGCGCAGCTAAAACGGCAAGTATACACGCGGAACGCGCATTCAAGGAGCCCTTCAGTGTCTGCTGATTCACAGTCCCCCGCGCCACGCTTCTCCCCGTCGTACGCGAATCGTCAATTCTGGGACAGCGACGCCCGCAATTATCATGCGGCACACGAGGAATATTTGTCCTCGTTTTACTGGTGTCCCGAGATGCTACACGAGGAGCAGGCGCAGTTGCTTGGCGACGTCTCTACTTCCACAGTTTTGGAACTCGGGTGCGGCTCTGCGCCGTGTACTGCGTGGTTGCAAGGACGCGCGCGGTTTGCCACGGGCTTCGATATTTCGCGCGGGATGCTGGCACACGCGCCTGGGGGCTTGCCGCTTGTGCAGGCTAATGTGTTGGCGCTTCCCTACTCCAACGATTCATTCGACGTGGTGTTCTCAGCCTTTGGCGCCCTTCCTTTCATTGCCAACATCGACCAAGCCTTGGCGGAGGTGCATCGCGTACTTAAGCCCGGTGGGAGATTCGTGTTCTCCACCAACCACCCGATGCGATGGGTTTTCCCCGACGATCCCGCGAACCTCACCGCGGAGTTGCCGTATTTCGACCGCGCCTATATCGAGAGCGACGCGGAGGGAAACCTCACCTACGCTGAGTTCCACCGCACCGTAGGCGACTGGCTGCGCGCGCTACAAACCCGCGGCGGATTCCTGATTGAAGACATCCTCGAGCCCGAGTGGCCGGAGGACCTTGACCTGACTTGGGGCCAGTGGTCAAGGGAGCGTGGCGAGATTTTCCCGGGAACAATCATTTTTGTCTGTGTCAGACAATGATCACAGTCTGCGTCAGACGACACTCACGGTCTGTGGCAGTTGCTCGCCATTGTCTAGCGCAGACACCCGTTGAGTAGGCTCTACTGCATGCAGATTTTGGTTAAGGAACGCCTCGGTATCACGCTGCGCCGTGTTGTGGCTTGGTGGATTGATGCCTTCCTCGCCGCGGCCATCATCATCGTGGTGCGGTGGAGCGTGAATGCGCTTTTCGACGCCCCGATAACCGGGCGAGTAGGCGCGATCTACGACATCGCGGCCCTCGCTGTGGTCTTTTACCTTTATCGAGTGATCTGCGAGGCACGCACCCAGACCTCGCTTGGAAAGTGGTCCTTGCAGCTCGAAGTCATCACAGACAAACCCGGATGGTGGAGCGCGGCCCTGCGCAACGCCTGGATTCTGCTGACCCTGATTTCCTTAACCGGGGTCCCTCACGTCGAGACTATCGTGCTCGGAATCCTTGGTCTCTCCGTGTTGACCACTGGTCAAACGCCTTTCGACATGGTGGCTAACTGTCTCGTCGAACGCCGCCAGCGCGCGGCGTAGCGCGGCCCCGCGCGTGGAGTTGCGGGGC
The DNA here is from genome assembly GCF_001807295.1 of Corynebacterium sp. HMSC06C06. Lineage (NCBI taxonomy): Bacteria > Bacillati > Actinomycetota > Actinomycetes > Mycobacteriales > Corynebacteriaceae > Corynebacterium > Corynebacterium sp. HMSC06C06. Next base: position 35,821 of record NZ_KV788464.1, on the reverse strand, counting down.
CGGTCCTGTCGAGTGACTGACCAGTGATTGCCGCGCCTTAGTGCGCTGCGGCGTCCCAATCCTTGCCCGCGCCGGCGGAAACCTCCAGCGGCACGGTGAGTTCAATTGCGGAGTCCATCTCGCGCTCAAGAATCTTCTTAACCTCATCCGCCTCCCCCGGCGCAACTTCGACGACAAGTTCGTCGTGCACCTGGAGTAGCACTCGGGACTTAAGTTCGCGCAGCGCATTATCGACGCGAATCATGGCTACCTTGATGATGTCGGCTGCGGTGCCCTGGATAGGGGCGTTGAGCGCTGCGCGCTCGGCGTTCTCACGCGCGAGGCGATTATCCGAGTTGAGTTCAGGGAGGTAACGGCGTCGCCCGAACACGGTTGCTGTGTATCCGTCCTTGCGTGCCTTCTCCACCACGTTATCTAGGTAGCGCTTCACGCCACCGAAGCGCTCGAAGTAGTTTTCCATGATTTCTTTAGCTTCACGCGCAGGAATGCCCAGCTGCTGGGAAAGACCAAAGGCAGACAGACCGTAGACCAGACCATAGGACATGGCCTTCACGCGGCGACGCAGCTCTGGGGTGACCTCGTCGACGGGCACGTCGAAGACCTTAGCCCCCACGTAGTTGTGCAGATCCTCCCCTGCCCGGTAAGCCTCGATGAGACCGGGGTCCTCAGATAGGTGAGCCATGACGCGCATTTCGATCTGTGAGTAGTCGGCAGTCATCAAGGTTTCAAAGCCCTCGCCCACGATGAATGCAGAACGGATCTGACGGCCCGCCTCCGTGCGCACAGGAATGTTCTGCAGGTTGGGTTCCGTCGAAGACAAACGGCCTGTCGATGCCACCGTTTGATTGAAGGTAGTGTGAATTCGGCCGTCTGGCTGCACAGTCTTGATGAGACCTTCGAGGGTGGTCTTCATCTTCTGGTACTCACGGTGTGCTAACAGGTGATCAAGGAACGGGTGCGGGTGGTTCACGGCAAGCTGCTCAATCTCTTTGGCAGCCGTGGAATAGCCCGTCTTGGTCTTCTTGGTCTTTGGCATCTCGAAAGTTTCGAAGAGCACGGCCTGCAACTGCTTAGGTGAGTTCAGGTTCAGCGAGTCGTCGCCAGCCAGCTCACGAGCAGCACGTTCCTGCTCGGCTACCTGCTCAATGAAGGCGTCGAGCTGAGTTTCCAGAATCTCCACGTCCACGGCAATACCGGTGGCCTCCATGCGGGCCAAGATTCCCACGAGCGGAAGCTCGAGGTCGGTGTAGAGCTCAAAGGAATCGATGGCTTGCAGCTGCTTTGTCAGTTCTGCGGCCAGCTCCATGATGGCTGCGGCCTGGTCCACCAGGGACGTATCGTCTAGCAGTGACAGCTGATCGCTGGCTTGACCGAGCGTCTTCTTAAGGTGTCGTTGATAAACATCTGACAGCTCATAGGTGCGCTGCCCAGGGCGCAGCAGGTACGCAGCAATTGCAGTGTCGTGCGCAATGCCGCGCAGCTCGATGCCACGGCCAGCAAGCATATGGAACGCTGCTTTGGCCTCGTGGAAATACTTGGGCGCATCCGAATTAAGCCACTGGGCGAGTGCTGCATCGTCTTCGGCGCTGAGTTCGCCGAGCTCGAGCTGCATGCCGTGGAAATCGGCGTCGACAAGCGCAATTGCGCTCGCGTCCCCGCGGCCCGGACGCCCGTCGCCCTGTACGAACACAGCGACGTCCTTTTTGCCCTTGAGCCACTGCTTCAGCGGCGCATCGACGATCTCCGTCTCCTGCGTAGGCACTTCTGTTTGTGCAGGTGCCTCACCACCGTCATTTGGAATCGCATCAAGGACACGCTCGCGGAGCCCGCCGCCGAACTCGAGCGCGTCAAAACGCTCCGCAACCTCAGACACTGCTGCACCCTTGAACTGCAGATCCGCCGGGGCCACCTCCAGATCCATGTCTGTGATCATCTGGGTCAGTTTGCGGTTCATGCGCACCTGCTCGATGCGATCGCGGAAGTTCTGTCCCGCCACGCCCTTAATATCTTCGGCATGCTCGATGAGGCCCTCGAGGGAGCCGTACTCGAGAATCCACTTGGTTGCGGTCTTCTCACCTACCTTCGGAACCGACGGCAAGTTATCGGAGGGGTCGCCACGCAGCGCAGCGAAGTCCGGATATTGCCGAGGGGTCAAGCCATACTTCTCCACCACTGCATCCGGGGTGAAGCGGTGCAGGGTCGATACGCCGCGCATCGGGTACAGGACTGTGGTGTCCTCGTTAACCAGTTGCAGGTAGTCGCGGTCACCGGTGACGATGAGGGTTTCAAAATCCGTGGCCTGGGTTGCCAGGGTGGCTACGATATCGTCGGCCTCAAAGTTCTCACGTGACAGTGTCGTAATGCCCAGAGTGCCCAGCACCTCGCGAATGAGATCGACCTGGCCGCGGAATTCCTCTGGGGCGGCTTCCCGCTGCGCCTTGTATTCGGGAAACATCTCGGTACGGAAGGTCTTGCGGCCCACATCGAAGGCAACGCCCACATACTCGGGCCTTTCCTCGGCGATAATGTTCGCAAGCATCGAAAGGAATCCGTACACCGCGTTGGTGTGCTGGCCGCCCGACGTTGCGAAGTTTTCAGCAGGCAGCGCATAGAAGGCGCGGAAGGCCATGGAGTGGCCGTCAATGAGCAGAAGTCGCGGTTTGTTGCTGGAGTTTTTGGTCGTCGAAGAAGTCACTCGCCCCATCTTAGAGCCTTTACCCCCACCTGATTAGTATTTGGTTCGACGACTGCGCTAAACTTCATTTCAGTCAACACAACGTTGCACGCCCCTGTAGCCCAATTGGCAGAGGCAATGGATTCAAAACCCATTCAGTGTGAGTTCGAGTCTCACCAGGGGCACCAACAAACCCTCGCATCCGTGCGCTTTATCGCCTAGGTGCGAGGGTTTTCACATCGCAGAAACTATGCGCGTTCAACGGTGCCAGTTCTCACGGGCTGCGCGCGCCAAAACACGGCAGCCCTTGGGAGGGAGTAGCCAGCTGCGCTTTCACCACCTATCCCCTAATTCCCCCAGAGCAAAAGCCGTGTTTTCCGTATCTGTGCGCAGCTCAATCAATGCTTTAGCAGCAAACAGGCTTTTGCTTAGAGGAGGGTCTATGAATAATATAAGACTGAAGGTATTTATCGTGTAATGTCGGCACCGCGGATTAAATGAATTAATCAGCATTTTGAGTAAATTCTTGAACCATTACGGCACGTCAGAACGAGAATGAGAGCACCAAGAGGTTAGTTTCGAAAACATGCAATTTGTACTCAACGCCATTCGCGGCGCACTCATTGGCTCGGCTGAATTAGTTCCTGGCATCTCGGGCGGCACGGTTGCGCTCATCGTGGGCATCTACGAACGCGCGCTGCACAATGCTAACTTCCTCATCTCAGGCCGGCTCAAGAAGGTTGAATGGGGTTTCCTCGCGTCGGTTGCGGTCGGCATGTTCGCGGCCGTTTTTGGATTCTCCACGATTCTCCATAACTTCGTCGAAAATCAGGTCTCCGTGTCCAACGCATTATTCCTCGGAATGGTGGCCGTCTCCATTTTCGTGCCTTTGACAATGATCGACAGGGACGAGCGATTCAAGCCTTCTTCAATAGTGGCCTTTATCGTCTCAGCAGCAGCAATTTTCTTCGTGACCGGTTTTACTTCGGATCCTGTTGAGAACCCATCGCTCATCGTCGTCTTCTTCGCCGCGATGGTCGCCGTGTGTGCTTTAGTCCTCCCCGGTGTTTCTGGCTCCCTGATTTTGCTCACCATGGGTCTTTATCAGCCAATTATCGGTGCTGTTTCAGACCGCGAGATGAGCACCATCGCTGTCTTTGCGTTAGGCGCACTTTGCGGACTTGCTGCATTTGTGAAGGTGCTCAACTACCTTCTGGACAACCATCGTGCACCAACCCTGGCAGCTATGGCCGGCTTCATGCTCGGCTCGCTGCGTGCGCTGTGGCCATGGGGTGCGGACCAAGATGCTTCGAGTGGCCTCATTGTGGTGATGCTTATCTTGGGAGCAATCATCGTTTCGATCTTCATTTTTATTGACGCCCGCAAGGCTAAGAACTACCACGTGCCAGAAAAGCAAGGCTAAGACCATGTACAAAAAGATTGCTGCCAGCGGCGGGTTACTCGCGTGCGCGATGCTCGCTGCTGGCTGCGTAACAAACGTCGAGTCCTCGACTCCTGACGGCTGGGAAGAACCGCACCTGGACAAAGTTCCAGAAATCGCCGCGCTTTACGACGACGCCGATGGAGTCCTGACGGCAGGCACTAACCCTCCCTTTGCACCATTCGAGTTCAAAGACTCCGATGGCGCAATCGTCGGCGTGGAGATGGACATGATGAAGGCTATCGCCGACATCTTGGGCCTTGAATTCCAGCCTGTTGAGCAGGACTTCTCGATGATCCTGCCGGCCGTCCAGTCGGGTCAGATCGATATCGGCGCATCTGGCTTTACCGACAACGAGGAACGCCGAAAGAACTTCGACTTCATCGACCACCTCTACGCAGGAATCCAGTGGGCGGAACGAACAGACGGTATCAAACGCGTCGACCCTTCGAACCCGTGCGGGCTGACCGTGGCGGTTCAACGCACCACCGTCTCAGAGACAGACGACGTCATTCCCAAGAAGGACGCATGCGGCGGCTTCCTCCGCATCCTTTCCTACGATACGAGCGACAACGCTGCGCTCGCCGTCATCATGGGCCGCGCCGACGCAATGTCCGCTGACTCCCCTGTTTCCTCGTGGGCTGTCAACCGTTCCGACGGAAAAATGCGAATGGTCGGTGGCATGTTTGACGCCGCACCTTATGGCTTCGCTGTACCTAAAGACTCGAAGCTTGGCCCCGCAGTCGCCGCGGCGCTCAACCATCTCATCGAAACCGGTGAATACCAGAAGATCTTGAAACGCTGGGGCATCAGCGATGGCCTCGTGAAAGAGGCAATGATTAATGAAAGGCCAGTCAATGACTAATCCATCACAGGCCCCTAAAGCAGCCAAGTCGGCACGGTCTAAAAAGGCTGCTGAGCCCAAAGAGATTCAAGCACGCCCACTCCGCCACCCCTGGCGCTGGGTTTTTGCCACGATTCTGGTGTTGCTCGGCGTCTGGTTTGTTATCAGTTCCGCCCGCAACGAAGCCTTCGGCTGGGATACCTATTTCCAGTACCTCTTCGATAGCCGCATTGCAGTTGCTTCCCTGCACACCTTGGCCATTACAGCACTGGCGATGATCATCGGCGTCGTAGGCGGTGCCATCCTCGCTGTGATGCGGATGTCACCGAACCCAGTTCTCCAAGGCGTCGCCTGGCTCTTCCTCTGGATCTTCCGCGGCACCCCGGTCTATGTGCAGTTGGTGTTCTGGGGTCTGCTTTCTGCTTTGTACCAGTCCATCAACCTTGGTTTCACTGAGATTTCGCTCGCCAGCGTTTTGACCAACGCCTTCCTGCTTTCGGTCTTGGGCTTGGGCCTTAACGAGGCTGCGTACATGGCCGAGATTGTACGTTCTGGTATCTCAGCCGTTCCCGAAGGCCAGAAGGAAGCCTCTAAAGCACTTGGTATGGGCTGGTGGATGACCATGCGCCGCACCGTCCTTCCACAGGCAATGCGCATCATCATTCCGCCAACAGGCAACGAGTTCATCTCCTTGCTGAAGACCTCCTCGTTGGTCGTGGCAGTTCCGTATACCTACGAGATCTTCGGCCGCGCTACGGACATTTCTGCAGCGCTTTTCGAGCCAATTCCGCTGCTCCTCGTGGCAGCAACCTGGTACCTCGTCATCACCTCCCTGCTGATGCTCGCGCAGTACTTCTTGGAGCGTCGTTTCGACCGCGGTGCTACTCGTGAGCTCACTGCTCGCCAGCTCGCCGCGCTTGCCGACGCCGAGGGCACCATCCCCCGCAACGTTTCCGTCATCCCGGAGGTTAAAAAGTAATGGCAACGCCAATGATTTCCGCACAGAACGTGCACAAGTCCTTCGGAAGCCTCAACGTGCTCAAAGGCATTACCTTGGAAGTTCAGCCCGGCGAGGTTGCGTGCCTTCTCGGCCCTTCGGGCTCCGGTAAGTCTACGTTCCTGCGTTGCTGCAACCACCTTGAAAAGGTTACGGCAGGCAGGCTCTACGTAGATGGTGACCTCATCGGTTATCGTGAGCGTGACGGAGCGCTGTATGAGATTTCCGAGAAGGAAGCAGCAGCCCAGCGCGCAGACATCGGCATGGTTTTCCAGCAGTTTAACCTCTTCGCGCACCGCACGGTCCTCGAGAACATCATCGAGGCTCCCGTCCATGTTAAAAAGCAGCCTGTGGAACAAGCAAAAAAGCGCGCCATGGAGCTACTCGAGCAGGTGGGCCTTGCGCATAAGGCTGACGCCTACCCAGTACAACTCTCCGGTGGCCAGCAACAGCGTGTTGCTATCGCTCGCTCCGTGGCGATGGACCCGAAGCTGATGCTTTTCGACGAGCCGACTTCAGCTCTCGACCCTGAGCTGGTGGGCGAAGTCCTGCGCGTCATGAAGGAACTCGCTGCGGGCGGCATGACCATGCTGGTGGTCACCCACGAAATGGGATTTGCCCGAGAAGTCGCCGACAAGATTTTCTTCATGGACGGCGGCCAAGTCATCGAATCTGGCACTCCGGAGCAGGTCATCGACAACCCGCAGCACCCGCGCACCCAGGAGTTCCTCTCCTCGCTCCTCTAAGCCCCTGTGGGCCCCTCTTGTGGGCCCCTACAGTGGCCCACACACAGCAAAAGCGCTGTTACCTTTCAGTAGGTAACAGCGCTTTTGCTTTGCTCAATGCGGCTTAGTCTTGAGAATCGAACTCGTTTTCAAAATCTTGTGCCGGCGCCTCTTCGGCTGCCACAGACATCGGGTTATCGGCCGACTGGGCCTGGATAACGTCATCCAACACAGCGTGGATATAAGGCGGAGCCTGGTCATTTGAATACTCGGAGGCTAGCTCAACGCCCTCGACTAGCGCCGTGGCGTTGGGAACATCCTCATTGAAGAGGATCTCCCACACGGCCACGCGCATGATGGCGCGGTCCACTGCTGGAATACGGTGCAGCTCCCAGTCCGCGGAGAGGTAGCGCTCGATGGTCTCGTCGATGACGTCGAGTTCTTCAGCGGCACCCTTGACGATGATCTGCGTGTACTCAGCGACTGGGGCTACGCCATTGTCATGATCGCGTGCCAGCGAGACTCGATCCTCGATGATGGCCACGGGATCAACATCACGGTTTTCAGCCTCGTACATGATGTCAGCAGCACGACGGCGCGCGCGGTAGCGGGCCGTGTGGCGCTTGTAATTGACGTCTTTTTGCTCAGACACGAAGAAACCCTAGCGTTCTTAGTTGTTGACGCGGGAGAGGTACTCGCCGGTACGGGTATCGATCTTGAGAACGTTGCCGATCTCGATGAAGAGTGGAACCTGGATCTCCGCACCGGTCTCGAGGGTAGCTGGCTTGGTGCCACCGGAGGAACGATCGCCCTGCAGACCTGGCTCGGTGTGCTCAACCTTGAGGTCGACGGAGATTGGCAGCTCGCCGAAGAGAGCCTCACCCTCGTGGAAGGAAACCTGCACGCGCATGTTCTCGAGCAGGAACTTGCCTGCGTCACCGAACTTGTCGAAAGGCAGCTCGAACTGCTCGTAGGTCTTGTCGTCCATGACGACGTAGTTCTGACCATCGTTGTACAGGTAGGTCATATCGCGGCGATCCACCGTTGCGGTCTCAACCTTGACGCCTGCGTTGAAGGTCTTGTCGGTGACCTTGCCGGAAACAACGTCCTTGAGCTTGGTGCGCACGAATGCTGGGCCCTTGCCCGGCTTCACGTGCTGGAACTCAATAATCTGCTGCAGCTTGTTGTCAATCTTGAGAACGAGTCCGTTCTTGAAATCGGTGGTATCAGCCATGGATCAAACTCCCAGTTAAAATAGTGGTGAAAACAGTGTTCCAGCATACCTTATGCGGCCACGCTGGCATAACAGGGGCCGCGCGAAAGTACGCACGGCCTGTAGGCAAATTTTCCCAAGCGTCCTAGAGGATCTGCAGTTCCTTCGGGAATGCGGTGATAATTTTCGGCGCGCCGCCCGTAATGATGAGGGTATCCTCAATGCGCACACCACCCTTCCCGGGAACGTAAATACCCGGCTCAATGGTCAGGGTCATCCCCTCAGCCAGTTCACCGGTTCCCGTCTTAGCTGCAGACGGTCCTTCGTGAACGTCTAGTCCAATACCGTGGCCGGTGGAGTGAACGAAGTACTCGCCGTAGCCGGCTTCCTCGATGATGTCGCGGCACGCTGCGTCGACGTCGAAGAGCTTTGCGCCAGGCACGGCAGCCTTAACGCCCGCCAATTGCGCGCGCAGGACAACGTCGTAGATTTCACGCGAAAACTCGTTTGGCTCGCCGACAGCGAAGGTACGGGTGCAATCGGAGTTAAAACCACGCAGGTGCGCGCCGAAATCGATGGTGACGAGGTCACCACTTTCAAGAGCGCGATCATCAGCGCCGTGATGTGGCTTGGCGGAGTTAGGGCCAGAGGCGACGATGGTATCGAAGCTCACTCGCTCCGAGCCCAGCTGGCGCATGCGATACTCAAGGTCCGCAGCAATCTGGCGCTCGGTGCGCCCCACCGCGATCTCCCCGGCAGCAACGAGGCCTTCGAGGGCTTCGTTTGCCAACGCTGCGATCTGCTCAAGGCGCTCTAGTTCAACTGGATCCTTTACCAGACGGATCTTTTCGATAACGCCAGAAATAGGAACGAGTACAACGTCCTCTGGCGCTGCCTTCTTTAGCGCTTCAAGCTGCGAAACTGAAACATAGTCTGCTTCAAAGGCAACACGCAATGGCCCTTCAACGCGCTTGAGAAGTTCCGGACCCACAGCGCGGCCGAGGATGGCCTCCAGGTCAGGTACTTCCTCGGCAATCTGCGTGGTGTAACGGCCGTCGGTTGCCATGATGGCGGATAGGTCCTTGCGCAGGAAGAGTCCACCGTTAGAGCCAGAAAAGCCCGAGAGGTAACGCACGTGTGTCAGATGGGTGACCAAAACAGCGTCGATGCGCTGACCGGCAAGCTCCGCTGCGAGTTTGCGGCGGCGATTGCTAAAGCGAGTATCTGCGAGTGCCATGTGGTGTCCCTTCGTCAATGTTTGATACCTCATGGTATCGCGCGGGTCACAGAGATACATCAAGGATCACCGATATCTCGCAGTCTTTGCTTTTTCTGCCCGTAGCATTGACCACTTCGGGACTATTTTTGCCGCATTTAGCCGCCTCGAGCTAGTCCTGTAGAAAGTAACCGAGGGCAGCCTCGTAACCGTAAGCACCAAGGCCGGCGATAACACCACGCGCAATCGGGCTGAGATAGGAATGATGGCGGAAGGCTTCGCGCGCATGCACGTTTGAGATGTGCACCTCAACAAAACCGGGACCATCAGCTACTTCAGCGAGCGCGTCACGCAGCGCCACCGAGGTATGGGTAAAGCCGCCAGGGTTGATTATGACCGGCCAACCGGCATCGGCAGCTTCGTGCACTTTGTCGATGAGTTCGCCCTCGTGATTGGACTGGAAGAACTCGAGCTCGAGGTCTGGAGAAAGGCTTCCTGCGACTTCACGCACGTGCTTTTCGACGTCCGCAAGCGTGGTCTTTCCATAAACCTCCGGCTGGCGCTTGCCCAAGCGGTTGAGGTTAGGCCCATTGAGAACCAAAATCTTCATCACTTATACCGGCTTTCTCTTGAAATGGCAGCGTAGGCTGCCTGCATTTCCTCAATGGTGGCGTCCTCGATGCGGGTGGTCTGGCCGATTCCGGTCAGTGCTACGAACCGAATGTGGCCACCACGGTTCTTCTTGTCATGGATCATGCCAGCATAAAGCTCATCGAAGTGACCGGCCTCGTAGGTGGTTGGCAAACCGACCGATGCCAAGATGTCGCTGTGAGTCTGCAGCAACGCGGCGTCGATAAGCCCGCGTGTATGAGATAGCTGCGCGATAAACATCATGCCCACCGCCACCGCACGCCCGTGGCGCCAGGTATAGTTCTCCCGCAGCTCCACCGCATGGCCAAAGGTATGGCCGTAATTGAGGGTCTCACGCAGACCTGCTTCCTTGAGGTCCTCTCCCACCACGCGGGCTTTGACCGCGATGGAACGCTCAATAAGCTCAGGAAGCGTCTGCAAAGGATTCAGGCAGGCGGCGGGGTCCGCGAGGTAACGCTCGATGATAACGGGATCATGGATGAAACCAGTCTTGATGATCTCCGCGGAGCCGGCGACGATTTCCTCTTCCGGCAAAGTGACGAGCCGGTCAAGGTCCACGAACACGGAGTCTGGCTCGTGGAAGGCGCCCACGAGGTTCTTTCCGGCGTCCGTGTTGATGCCGGTCTTACCACCTACTGCCGCATCGACCATTGCCAAAAGCGTGGTCGGAACCTGGATCACCTTGATGCCGCGCATCCACGTTGCGGCGAGAAAACCAGCCAAGTCAGTAGTGGCGCCGCCACCCAAGCCCACAATGACGTCACGGCGGCTAAAATTCGCTGCCCCCAACTCGTCCCACAATCCACCGAGCACCTCTAGGCGCTTGGAAGCCTCAGCATCCGGAATTGGTAGCAAAGTGACAACGACGTTGCGCGCCTCAGCCTCCGCAGCGAGCTGACGTGCGGCGGCAGCTAGCGGCGGTTGAAACACGATTCCTACATGGCCTGCGCCGGTGCTTTTTACTCGGTCCGCAATGTCGGCGGTCAAACCTGTGCCGACGGTAACTTCGTATGGATTGGGGCCATTAACTGGAATCGTGGTCATGAGTTCGCTTTCTTAGAGAGTATCGAGGAAGCCGAGGATATCGCCCACTACCTGCTGCGGAGTGCGCGCACCGGTACGGACTTTAAAGTCAGAGACCTCCTCGTAGTACGGGCGGCGGGCGTCGAGAAGCGATGCATAGTGCGCCAGCGGGTCCGCCGCTTCAAGCACGGGGCGGTTGGGATCGCCCAATGTACGCGCAACCCCTTCCTCGGCAGTGACGTCTAGAAATACCACCGTGTGGCGGTCCAACAGCTCGCGGGTGGAGTCAGTAAGCACCGCCCCACCGCCTAGGCTCACAACACCACGAGACTGCAACGCTTCCTTGACCACTTCGGCCTCCAGTTCGCGGAAAGCCAGTTCGCCTAGCGAGGAAAATACTTCGCCACAGGCAACAGATTCGCGCTCCTCAATCAAGACATCGGAATCAATGAGTTCACAATTGAGAGCATTAGCTAAGCGGCGTCCGATCGAGGACTTACCCGAACCCGGTGGGCCCACAAGCACGACTCGCGGGTGCGGGCTACCAGTTACTGAAACCGGTGTGGTCATCACTTACTCCTGTTCAAAAGCAAGACGCTGGGAAACATACTCATTGTAGGCATCGATATTGCGTTTAGTCTCAGCAACGCTATCCCCGCCGAACTTGTCCAAGACGGCACGCGCGAGAACCAAGGCAACCATCGCCTCGGCCACGACGCCAGCAGCCGGAACCGCGCACACATCGGAGCGCTGGTGGATACCGGTGGCGGGCGCGCCGGTGGCCATATCCACGGTCTTCAGTGCACGGGGGACGGTAGAGATCGGCTTCATCGCAGCGCGCACACGCAGTGCCTCACCATTGGTCATACCACCTTCTAAGCCGCCAGCGCGGTTGCTTAAACGCGAAACGGAGTCACCGTCGCGCACCATCTCGTCATGGGCTTCAGAGCCGCGGCGGCGGGCTTCCTCAAAGCCGTCTCCGACTTCCACGCCCTTAATTGCTTGGATGCCCATGAGCGCTGCTGCGAGCTGTGCATCAAGGCGGTCATCACCGGAGATATGCGAGCCCAAGCCGATGGGCAGGCCTTCTACGACAACCTCCACGATTCCGCCGAGTGTATCGCCCTGCTTCTTAGCAGCCTCGATTTCCTCAATCATCGATTCTTCAGCCGCTTTATCGAAGGCGCGGACCGGCGATGCGTCAATGGCCTCGATATCCGCAAAGGTGGGGGTTGGCCCCACGTACGGCTCGGAAGCACCGATGGAGATAACATGCGAAACCACTTCCACACCGAGGGTCTCGCGCAGGAAGTTGCGCGCAACCGTGGCCGCCGCAACGCGGGCAGCGGTCTCACGGGCGGAAGAACGCTCAAGGATTGGGCGGGCCTCAGTGTGACCGTACTTAATCATTCCAGCAAAGTCAGCGTGCCCTGGGCGGGGACGCGTCAGAGCCGCGCCGCGGCCGGAGGACATTGCCTTTGCGGTTTCCTCATCGGTCATATCGAGTTCGTCCGGGGACATGATGGTGGTCCACTTCGGCCACTCGGTATTTCCAATCATGATGGCAATGGGGCTGCCCAAGGTCTTGCCGTGACGGATACCGGTGAGCAGCGTTAGCTCATCGGCCTCAAACTTCATTCGCGCACCGCGGCCATAGCCAAGGCGGCGGCGAGAGAGCTGAAGTGCAATGTCATCCTGAGAAACGGAAACCCCGGCGGGCATGTGCTCAAGCATGGCAATGAGCGCCTGGCCGTGGGATTCACCTGCGGTAGTCCAACGAAGCATGCCGATAATTATCGCACGACAGGCAATCCGTGGTGCCAGCAGGGTAAAACTTAGAGCGCAATCACACAAAGTGCTGCGGCAATCAGCATCCCAGGTCCGTGCGGTGGCGCTGAGTCTTTGCGCAACGTGCCCCACACAGCCGTGCTTAGCGACGCCCCCATCATCGCCAGGAGCTGCCCCATCACACCGCACTCGTGAGTAACCCACATGCCCAGCGGGAAGGCCAACTTGATATCACCGCCACCAACACCGCCTCGCCAACAAGCCAAGGCTAGGTAGATCCCAGGCCAGATGAGTCCGGCCGGCTCAAAGAACAGCAACGAAGCCACCGCCGCTGGCAGAGTGAGCCAATCTGGAAGCCGCTTGAAACGGACATCAAAATAAATAAGCGCTGCACCCCACAGCGCACCAATGACGGCACTTATTTCCCCCATAGCCCATACCCTAGCGAATTCCAGGCAGTGGCATCAGGGACGGGCTTTTATTGGTTAAGCCCCAGGGCTTCGTTGAGCGCCATCTGCATCTGCTCACGCGGAGCCGTATGTCCGGTAAATTGCTCAAACTGGCTAAAGGATTGATGCGCCAACATGACATGGCCGCCCACAGTGGCGTAGCCGTCTGCTGCCGCGTGAATAGTCAAAGGAGTAGGCCACGGATTATAAATAACGTCAAAGACTGGCGCATGGGCGAGATCAAATAGGTGTCCTTCGAGTGCAGCAGAGGGAACAGTAGAAACGATCACGTCCATCGCCCGAGTCAACGCGACAAGGTCATCATTAAACGTGGCCTTGTGCAAGGTGATACCCAGAGCTCCGGCTAGAGGACGCAGCTCCTCCATGCGGTCGGAGCGGTTGAGCACCGTTACGTCACAAACGCCCCGCTGGGCAAGCCCCCACAGTGCGGGACGCGCCGTGCCACCAGAACCAATAAGCAACGCAGCATGGGGAGTTTTGTCCCCCAATAACGCGTTCAAAGCACCTAAAACGCCCTCGGTGTCGGTGTTGTCTGCTCGCCAGCCGTCGTCGATTCGCACGAGCGTATTCGCGGACCCGATGAGCTCCGCGCGCTCGGTGCACTGGGATGCGTATTCGAGTGCCGCAAACTTGCCAGGCATCGTGACGGAGAAGCCACGGAAATCCTCTGGTGCCTCATCGAGAAAGCGCGGGAGTTCTTCAGCGGTGACCTCGAATCGGGTGTATTCCCAATCGCTGAGCGACAAAGCCGCGTACCCAGCGTTATGCAGAACAGGGGAAAGAGAGTGCGCTATAGGCTTTCCAAGGACTGCAACACGTGGCATTCTCTATCCCCTCGTTCCTCGTTAAAGTTCTGTCTTCACGGCCCCGCGCTACTGCGCCGGCTGTTCTGCAGGTTGCTCAGCCGGCTGTCCTTCGCCTTGCGCACCGCCCTGCTGGGCACCTTCGCGTTGAGTATCCAGGATGCCCGAGTTGATGGCCTTATCTACGTTGTCCAGATGCTCGTCATAGTTGTCGGTGAACACGGTAGTGCCTTGAGCATCAATCGTGGCGAAGAACAGCCAGTTGCCCTCAGCTGGGTGCTCCATAGCGTCGATGGCTTCGACGGACGGGGAAGCAATCGGGGTGTCCGGAAGACCTTCCTTGGCGTAGGTGTTCCACGGGGTAACCTCAGCGCGTGCCTCATCGGTGGTTGCAAGCTCAACGTCCGGCAGGCCGTAGTTAACGGTGGAGTCAAGCTCCAAGCGCATTGGCTCGTCGAGACGGTTGAGGATGACGCGGGCAACCTTGCCGAACTCACCGGCTGGGGCCTCGCGCTCGACCAGGGATGCTGCAACCAGCAATTCATATGGAGTCTTGCCAATTGCTTGTGCTCGGTCCACGATGCCGGTCTCGTTGTAGCGCTTGGTCGAACGCTCAATGAGGTCCTTCAGGATGTCCTTTGCATCCATGTTCGGGTCCACCACGTACTGGCCAGGAGCGATGAGGCCCTCCAAGCGCTTCGGGTCTTCACCACGAGAGCGCACCTTCTCCAGTGCCCACTCAGGTGCGCCGAGCTCGGCGGGATCCACCGTCGCAGCGACCTTCTCCAGATCTTCCTTGGTGACAGAGCCACCCTCTTGCTCGGAAACCTTGGCAATCTGCGAGAAGATGCCGTAGCGGACATCCCCGCCGACCACCTTGACGTCGGAAAGCGTTGCGCCACCCTGAACGTCCAGAGGATCAATCTTGTTCTCGTCCTTGAGCAGGGCATCCACTACGGCCTTCGCACTCATCTCCTCTTGGAGACGGTAGAAGCCCGGCTGAATGCGGCTTGCGCGGGGATTGCTGTTGGCCGCCGAGGAGAATGCCTCTGCGGTCTTGACCACGTTCTTCTCTACAAGAGCAGGCCCAAGCTCGCTCATCGACGAGCCCTCAGGAACCTGTACCAACTGTACAGTTCCGTTGCCGGTGCCTTCGTAGTCCAAGCTACTTCCTCCTCCAAACAGGCGGAACCCTATGTAGCCCAAGGCGCCAATGATTAGAACGACAGAGGCCAGGACGACGGCAAGGCCGCGTTGACGACGCTTGACGTACTTGGGCTCCATAGAGCGTCCGATTCGTTCTTGGTTTCGGCTCACGTAACTAGTCTCCTGCTATTGAAGGCTCGTGGGTGGTTGCATCTGATTGAAGCGCATTGTGGCGCGCATCCAACCAAGATTGCAAAATCTCTACTGCGGCTGCTTGGTCAATAACCTTGCGGCCCTTCTTTTCGGAAACCCCTGACGCCCGCAAAGCTGTAGTCGCGGCGACCGTAGTCAAACGCTCATCAGCCATCCGAACAGGTGGTTGCCCTATCGTTTCATCTTTTCCCAGCCTACGGCGGATGCGAAACGCAATTTCCTTCGCATGTTTCACGCTTTTAGAACCATTGCCCTGCAAATCGCGCGGTAGGCCAACCACAACTTCCACAACGTGGTACTCACGGATGAGCTCCAAGATACGGTCGATGTCACCTTTGTCCTGATCTTTGAAGCCGGTTTCGCGGGACACAGTTTCAACGGGCAACGCCAAGCTGGCGTTTGAGTCAGAGACTGCGACTCCAATGCGCACGGTTCCAACATCAAGTGCTAGGCGACGCCCATTTCCCGGGTCATTAAGCCCCGGGGTATCGGGTTGTACGACCATACTCTTGAAGTTCCTTCGCGTTCGGGTACGACTTTAAGCATGAAGCCAATGTCGCAAAATGATAACGATGACATTTAGATTCTAGTCATATTGCATCAACCAATGGCGCGCAGGGGTTGAAAACATGGCATAAAAAGACAGATTTCCCGAATGCTCACCCCTTTAGACGCGCAGAAACCCCCGCTCCCAGCACGAGAAACGGGGGTTAAGCGCTAGCACCTCATGGGCTTTAGCGGATTAGGCCTTTTCAAGTTCGTCACGCAAAGCGTTGAAGGCAGCCTGCAGGCCTTCAGCATTGGCGCCGGACCCCTGAGCCATGTCAGGCTTTCCGCCACCCTTGCCGTCAACGTAGCCGGAAATTGTCTTGACCAAATCGCCAGCCTTTATGCCACGAGCAACAGCTGCCTTGGTGGCACCAACAATGAACGGGGTCTTGCCACCCTCATTCTCAGATGCGAGCACAACGACGCCAGCTTCGTCACCTAGACGGTTTTTAATGTCGGTTGCCACGGTGCGCAGGTCGCCGCCGCTGACGTTGTTCGGCAGGCGAACGCTGATAACAGTGAAGCCGTTCACGGTGGTTGCGCCACCGATCATGTCAGCGGTCTGCGCCATCAGCCGTGCCTTATGCAGCTCATCAATCTGCTTCTCCGCGGCCTTGAGCTTCTCAGTCAGCTGAGCAATACGCTCTGGCAGGTCCTCAGACTGGATCTTGAGCTCGCGGGAAACACCCTCAACGAGCGCGGTCTCCTTGGAGTAGTAGCGGAAGGCATCCATGCCGGAGTAAGCCTCGATGCGGCGTGCGCCGGAACCAACGGAGGACTCACCCAGGACGGACACCGGGCCGATCTCGGAGGTATTGGCCACGTGGGTACCGCCACAGAGCTCGATGGAGAAAGGACCGCCCATTTCGACGACGCGCACCCGGGAGCCGTAGTTCTCACCAAAGAGCGCCATAGCGCCCATCTGCTTAGCCTGATCCAGTGAGGTCTCGATGGTGTTGACGGCGAAGTGAGCATCCACAGCCTGGTTAGTGATCAATGCGATCTCTTCCAACTGAGCCGGCGAAAGCTGCTCGGTGTAGTTGAAGTCAAAGCGCAGGTAACCCGGGCGGTTCAAGGAACCGGCCTGGACTGCGGTTGGGCCGAGCACCTGGCGCAGCGCAGCGTGGATGAGGTGCGTTGCGGAGTGAGCCTGCACCGCGCCGTGGCGCCACTTCTCGTCAACCTCAGCGGTCACGGAAGCACCCAGGTCGATGCCGCCTGCAGTAACGGTGGCCTTATGGACCCACAGCTTCTTGCCGATCTTCTGGACGTCGCCGACCTCGAGCAGGCTTTCTCCTGCGTAGATGCGGCCACGGTCAGCGGTCTGTCCACCGGACTCTGCGTACAGCGGCGACTGATCGAGGATGACCTCAATCTCGTCCCCCTCGTGCACTTCATCGACCTTCTCGCCGTTGCGTACAAGGCCGATGACCTTTGCATCGGACGTGAGTGTCTCGTAACCGGTGAAGACGGTCGGGTTGTTATCGACCCACTCACGGTAGAGAGAAAGGTCGGCGTGGCCGTGCTTCTTGGCCTGGTTATCGGCCTTGGCGCGGCGGCGCTGCTCTCCCATGGCTTCATTGAAGCCGTCCATGTCAACTTCCAGACCTGCTTCCTGAGCCATCTCGAGGGTCAGATCGATTGGGAAACCGTAGGTATCGTGCAGCTCGAAAGCCTTCTCGCCCGAAAGAATCTTCGGCGTAGCAGCGCGCGAGGTGGACTTGAGCGCTTCAACAGCCTCGTCAAAGAGCTTGGTGCCGGATTCGAGGGTCTTGAGGAAGGCCTTCTCCTCCGTAACGGCAACGCGGAGAATGCGCTCACGGTTGTCAGCGATCTCCGGGTAGGACGGGGTCATGGTGTCCATGATCGTGTTCATGAAGCGCTCCATGCTCGGTGCGGTAGCGCCAAGCAGGCGGGCAGAGCGGATGATGCGGCGCAGTAGGCGGCGCAGGATGTAGCCGCGGCCCTCGTTGCCTGGCGTCACGCCATCCAGGATGAGCATCATGCCGGTGCGGGAGTGATCAGCGATAACGCGGAAGCGAATGTTGTCCTGATCGGACGCACCCTCGCCGTACTTTGCGCCGGTGAGTTCCTCAACTGCGTCGATAACCGGGCGCAACAAATCGGTTTCGTAGACATTGTCTACGCCCTGCAGGATGCAGGCCACGCGCTCGATGCCCAGGCCGGTATCGATGTTCTTCTTCGGCAGTGGGCCGAGAATTTCGAAGTTGCCCTTGCCGATGCCTTCACCACGCTCGTTCTGCATGAAGACCAAGTTCCAGATCTCCATATAGCGGTTGTCATCAGCTACTGGGCCGCCTTCTGCGCCGTACTCAGGGCCACGGTCGTAGTAGATCTCGGAACACGGACCACACGGACCAGGGATACCCATGGACCAGTAGTTGTCTTCCATGCCCAAGCGCTGGATACGCTCGCGCGGCACGCCAACCTGCTCGTGCCAGATGTCAGCAGCCTCATCGTCATCGAGGTAGACAGTGACCCAGAGGCGCTCTGGATCCAAGCCGAAGCCGCCGTCTTCTACGGAGCCGGTCAATAGGCTCCACGCGTTCTTGATGGCGCCTTCCTTGAAGTACTGGCCAAAGGAGAAGTTGCCAGCCATCTGGAAGAAGGTGTTGTGGCGGGTGGTGATGCCCACCTCTTCGATGTCCAGGGTGCGCACGCACTTCTGGATGGAAGTTGCCAGACCATTAGGGAATGGCGGATTCTGCTGTCCCAGGAAGTACGGCTTGAACGGAACCATGCCGGCGTTGACGAAGAGCAGGTTCGGGTCGTCCAGGATCAGCGACGCGCTTGGCACGGCTTCATGTCCAGTCTTGACGAAGTGCTGGGTAAAGCGTTCCCGGATCTCATGAGTCTTCACGAGCTAAAGTCCTTCACTGTTTAAGCGGTACGTAACAGCGCTCAACTCTACCCGTGCGGCAAAGATTTGCCGATATCGGGGCACACTTTTCGCGCGCTCGCCAGTACGAACTTGGCAGTTGGCCGCCCTGCGGCCGATGCGCGCCTTTAGCGCTTACCGCGGATGATGTTGCGCAGTCGCCCCAGATAGTCGAAGATTCGCTTCTCCGCACCGTGATCCGTTGGTTCGTAATAGATGGAGTCCTCGAGCTCGTCGGGCAGATATTGCTGCTTGACGACGCCGCGCGGATCATCATGCGGATACTTGTACCCCACGGCATGGCCCAGTTTCTTGGCCCCCTCATAGTGGCCATCACGCAGGTGCGAGGGCACGTGGCCAATGCGGCCCGACTGGACATCAGCCTGCGCTGCAGAGATCGCAGCGATGACCGAGTTGGACTTTGGCGCGGTAGCCAAGTGGATGGTCGCTTGGGCCAAGGGAATGCGCGCTTCGGGCATGCCGATGAGCTGCGCAGCTTCAGCCGCCGCCACTGCTACTTGCAGCGCAGTGGGATCGGCCATGCCGATATCTTCAGAGGCATGAACGATGAGGCGGCGGGCGATAAAGCGCGGATCCTCCCCTGCTTCCACCATGCGTGCTAGATAGTGCAAGGCCGCATCGACGTCTGAGCCACGAATGGACTTGATGAAAGCCGAGACCACGTCATAGTGCTGATCCCCGTCGCGGTCATAGCGCACCACGGCGCGATTGACGTTGTCACGAATGATTTGCGGCGTAAGCTCGCCGCCGTCGGGGACCGCTTCCGCAGCAGCTTCCAAGTAGGTCAGAGTGCGGCGGGCGTCGCCACCAGCCAAAAGGACCAAATGTTCAAGCGCTTCCTCGCTCGCGGTAATCCTTCCTGCAAGTCCCCTCTCGCTCGTCAGCGCCCTCTGTGCAAGGGCGCGCAGGGAGGCGTCGTCAAGCGGCTCCAATTGCAGCAGCAAGGAGCGGGACAGCAAGGGTGCAACGACGGAGAAAGAAGGATTTTCCGTGGTAGCCGCCACCAAAAGGACGGTGCGATTTTCTACCGCCGCCAGCAACGCGTCCTGCTGGGTCTTGGAAAAACGATGCACCTCGTCGATGAAGAGCACTGTGCGACGCCCATGGATAAGCTCCTGGCGCGCGTGCGTGATGACTTCACGCACCTGCTTTACGCCGGAATCGAGGGCAGATAACCCCACAAAGTTCTGGCCAATCGCCTTGGCAATCAGCGAGGCAATCGTGGTCTTTCCCGTACCGGGCGGACCATAGAGAATGACCGAGGCTTCGCCAGAGCCTTCAATAAGGCGACGCAACGGCTTCCTCTCTTCAAGCAGGTGGCCTTGTCCCAAGACCTCGTCGAGGCTTTGCGGGCGCATCCGTGCAGCGAGCGGCGAGCCAGCATGGGTGGCGAAGATTTCCTGACCAGGAAGGGGCCCAGCAGGTTCGCTACCCGTAGATGCAGGTCCGAACAGTGAGTCTTGCGACATCGCCTACGCTCCACGAAGCCGCGTGGCCACGGTACGGCCAAACTCCGCAACAGGCTGGCAGGTGTCGCTGCCGCACTGTGCCGCATAGCGAGACAAGGCCTCGAAGGTCTCATACAGGTCGCGCCTAATGAGGACTTCCTCCTCGCTAAACGGCCCTTGGTCTGCGGGGCGCAGCACGGAGTTGCGCGCATCGTGGAAGACCTCTGCGGAGCCTTCGGCCAAGGCTACGACTCCTTCAATGCCACCGGCATACATGGTGGTCACGCTGGATAGCGCCCACCCGATGAGGGAAGCGACGATGAGCTCGTGCAGCTCTGCGTCATCAGCAAAGCGCGGCCACACGCCGGTGACGTGGCGCTGCCATGCGGAGATGAAGATCTCCGCTTCCTCGTCAGAGATTGGGCGCGCGAAAAGGAACTGCGGGAAACCTGCGATAACGCAGGCGACGTCGAATCCAACGTTGCGGTAGCCGGCCCACTCATAGTCCAAGAAGGACAAACGCTGCGAGACAATGACGTTGTCGGGCGACAAGTCGAAGGGTGTAAAGGCACGCTCTTGGCCATAGCTCAAGGCACTCGCGGCCTTTTCCGCCAGTTCGACAAAGTGCGCTGGCGCGGGAAGACCGGCCTTGGAGAGGATATCTGCACCGATGAGGATGGACGCACGCAGGGATTCATCGCGCAGCGCCTGGTGCTCTTCGTATTCAGGATGCTGGCGCAGCATGCGGTTGAGCAAAGTCTCGTAGTCAAGCTCTCGTCCCGCGGTCCCCGCATGCATCTGGCCAAGCGAGCGTCCTAGCTTGCGGAGGACTTCTTTGCGGTCCTCCCCTTTTGCACGCGTCAGAACATCAGCCAACGTGTCACCTTCGCCAGCGTCGGAAAGCACCAAAATGCGACGCTCCAAGTCCGCGGCAAAAAGAACCGGACCAGGACGCACGTCCTCATTGAGGGCCGTGGTGAACTGATAGGCCACGACTTCCCGCAGCAACGCCGCATCGTCGATGGAATGGCCCGTCATGGGGTTGTACTTGATGACCACGGAACGGTGCGGGAGAAACGCGGTCGGTGTCATGCGTGCGCGCAGCACTAAGGCATTACCGGAACCACCCAGGTCGGTCACCTGAGTAAATTCGGGCACACCTCCATAGCGGCGCGACAGCAGCTCTGCTGCAAATGTCACGACCTCATCTTGGGTGTAAACCTTCTCCGTGGTCACTATCTCTCCCTTAAAAATTCCTCATACTACCCAACGCTAACCGCAATAAAGCGGGGCGCTTCGCTTCCAACGCCCTTTATCGAACGCTGTACCACGTTGCTGCCCCGCTTGATGCCCGCGCTTTAGTTGGCTTCGGCCTTCTTTTCAGCCTTCTTTTCCGGCTTGAAGTCAACGCCGGTCTCCTTGCGCTGTGCAGCAGGGATCGGACCAGGAGCATCAGTCAGCGGGTCAACTCCGCCACCGGACTTCGGGAAGGCGATGACGTCGCGGATGGAGTCAAAGCCGCCGAGCAGGGATACGATGCGGTCCCAGCCGAAAGCGATGCCGCCGTGTGGCGGTGCGCCATACTGGAATGCATCAAGCAGGAAGCCGAACTTCTCCTGTGCTTCTTCCTCGCCAATACCCATGACGTCGAAGACGCGCTTCTGCACATCCTGCTGGTGAATACGGATGGAACCGCCACCAATTTCGTTACCGTTGCAGACGATGTCGTATGCGTAGGCAAGAGCCTCGCCGGGCTCCTTGTCGAAGGAGTCGAGGTACTCCGGCTTCGGGGAGGTGAAAGCGTGGTGGACTGCGGTCCACTTGGAGTGGCCAAGTGCCACGTCGCCGGAAGCGGTGGCGTCAGCGGCTGGCTCGAAGAGCGGTGCGTCAACAACCCAGGTAAATGCCCAGTCGCCATCCTTGATGAGGTCGAGCTTGCGAGCGATCTCGCCACGGGCTGCGCCCAGCAGCGCGCGGGAGGACTTGGTGTCGCCGGCGGCGAAGAAGATGGCGTCACCTGGCTGTGCGCCGACGTGGGCGGCGATGCCCTCGCGCTCTGCGTCGGTGATGTTCTTGGCGACCGGGCCACCGAGGCTGCCATCCTCAGCGATGGTGATGTAAGCCAAGCCCTTAGCACCGCGCTGTTTTGCCCACTCCTGCCAAGCATCGAACTGACGGCGTGGCTGGGAAGCACCGCCCTCCATGACGACTGCGCCGACGTACTCGTTCTGGAACACGCGGAAGGTGGTGTCCTTGAAGAAGTCGGTGCACTCGACGATCTTGATGTCGAAGCGCAGGTCAGGCTTATCGGAGCCGTAGTATTTCATGGCATCCGCGTAGGTCATACGTGGGATTGGGGTGGTGATTTCGTAGCCGATGAGCTTCCACAGGGCGGAAACGATCTCCTCAGCGAGAGCAATGACATCATCCTGATCGACGAAGGACATCTCAACGTCGAGCTGGGTGAACTCCGGCTGGCGGTCAGCGCGGAAGTCCTCGTCGCGGTAGCAGCGAGCAATCTGGTAGTAGCGCTCCATACCAGCCACCATCAGCAGCTGCTTGAACAGCTGCGGGGACTGCGGCAATGCGTACCAGGAGCCTGGCTTCAGACGTGCCGGCACGAGGAAGTCGCGTGCACCCTCAGGGGTGGAGCGAGTCAGGGTTGGGGTCTCGATCTCAGTGAAATCGTGGCGGGCCAGGACCTCGCGGGCAGCACGGTTCGCCTCGGAGCGCAGGCGGAGGGCATCACCCTGGGTCTTGCGGCGCAAGTCGAGGTAGCGGTACTTCAGACGGGTCTCCTCGCCGACCTCGCCGGAGGTTGCAGGATCGTCGATCTGGAACGGCAGTGCTGCGGACTTGTTAAGGACCTCAAGCTCAGAAACGTTAACCTCGATCTCGCCGGAAGGCAGGTTGGGGTTCTCGGAGCCCTCTGGGCGCGGCTCAACCACACCGGTAACCTTGACGCAGTACTCGGAGCGCAGGTCGTGGGCGCGCTCTGCAACGTCGGATTCACGGAAGACGACCTGAGCGATGCCGGAACGGTCACGCAGGTCGATGAAGATAACGCCACCGTGGTCACGGCGACGGGAAACCCAGCCGGTCAAGGTTACGGTTTCGCCTGCGATGTCCTTGCGGAGCTCGCCAGCCAAATGAGTGCGCAGCACTGTTGTTCAATCCCTTCTCTATATTTCTTCTTGTAGGCGCCCACGCCACGCGTAAACA
Source organism: Corynebacterium sp. HMSC06C06 (assembly GCF_001807295.1). Classification (NCBI taxonomy): domain Bacteria; kingdom Bacillati; phylum Actinomycetota; class Actinomycetes; order Mycobacteriales; family Corynebacteriaceae; genus Corynebacterium; species Corynebacterium sp. HMSC06C06. The sequence continues at coordinate 12,478 of NZ_KV788464.1, read as the reverse complement.
GCACGCGCCGAGCGGCACAAGTCATGAACGGCCCAAGTCTACCCTCCGAGGTGTGAACAAGTCGCGATGAGCCTAGTTGTGACGCCCCTCACCCCCACTCATGGTCGTGTGCGCTGCCTTTATGGCAAGATCTAATCCATGACTTTTAAATCTGGTGCAAGTTTCGACGGCAAACGAGCCACCACGGGTGGCCGCGGACGCGGTGGCGGTACAATCGCTGCCGGCGGCGGTATCGGCACCATCGTCCTCATTGGCCTGTTCCTGCTCATGGGTGGTAATCCTGGCGATCTAGGCCAGTTGCTCGGCACCGAAAGCAGCCAGCAGCAGGGCGAAGAAACCAGCTCCGGGCATCTCGACCATTGCAAGACGGCTGAGGATGGCAACAAGTACGACGACTGCCGCGTCGACTACACGGCTCAGTCGGTGGACGCTGTGTGGAAAGAACAGCTTCCCGCCCAAGCAGGCATCGAGTACACCGAGCCTGGCCGAGTAGTGTTTAAGAACTCCACCATGTCCGGCTGCGGCCAGGCTTCCGCGGCAACTGGCCCCTTCTACTGTCCCGCTGATCAGTCAGCTTACTTCGACACCTCGTTCTTTGAGCAGCTCAAAAACTTCGGTGCGGAAAACGCTCCACTTGCGCAGATGTACATCGTGGCCCACGAGTTTGGCCACCACATCCAGCACCTTGAGGGCACGTTGGGTCTTTCCAACTACAACCAGCCGGGTGAGGATTCCAATGCTGTGAAGATCGAGCTGCAAGCTGACTGTTACGCAGGCATCTGGGCTTTCCACGCTGACGAAGGCGACAATGCCAAGCTAGAGCAAATCACTGACGAACAGGCACAAGCCGCCATCGATACCGCCCGCGCAGTGGGGGACGATAACATCCAGCGTCGCTCCGGCGGCCAGGTCCGCCCTGACCAGTGGACTCACGGCTCCTCCGCGGACCGTGCCCAAGCGTTCATCAATGGCTACAAGACCGGCAAGATGTCGCAGTGCGACTACTTGGGCCGCAACGTTTATAACTCCTGATGAACGCAATGCCTTGCTAGCTGCTTGGCCAACTTGCGCCACAGCTCTCAGCCCGTTGCCGCATCCACCAGGATGTTGCAACGGGCTTTGCCTTTCTTTTCTCTCCCAATTTGCTGTTCGCCCTTTGGGTCAGCCTAGTTGTGAACCTACCTGATTCTGAGTGGTACAGATTCATGACTGTTGTAGTACCTCCGCAGGGCCTGCGCCGCCAGGAGGAAATCCGCCCGGCTGAGCGCGAGGAGTTGGTGATGGCCTATACCAAAGCTCCGTATGGGACGAAGAAGACTGCTGCCGCCGCGGCCCGTGTGAACCCGGAGTGGATTCGCAACTGGCGCGCCGCGCTTTCCGACGCCGAGCTCTACTGCGAGCGCCACCACCTCGCCGTCATGCTCGACCTCTTCGAGGTCCGCCTCCCCAGCTATCGCCTCCCCCTGAGCGACCTCATCGCCGACTTCGGCGCGCTGTCATCCAAGTAATCTCACGTCGCCGCGGCAGGCTTACTGCTCTTCCTCGGGCAGCGGCTTGCGTCACATGAGATTGAGCAACTGAATCCGCCCGCGCGGGTCGCCGTCCCACTCCACTTCGAGGTCGTGACGCTTAAGGATGTCCAGGAGGAACCGCCCCAGCGCGGCGTCCATGCGCGCCCACTCCTCCTTCCTCTCGGGTTGGCCTTTGCGCAGCTTCTCGGCGTCGACCTCACCAGCAATCGGCGGGCCCGGCGTCCACGCACCGAAGACGAGATTAAGCTCCGTCGGCTCGTACGCCAGTCCCTCGGCATCCTGCATGTGGAAGCCACACGATGCCCATTCGCGGTAGGGATACTCCCCCTCCGGCACGTCGATCTGGGTGCGTTCCTCCCCGAGCAGCTCGTTACAGTCGCTGACATCGAATCCAAGGCTCATTCCCGTCACGAGCCCCTGTTCTTCCATCTCATCGAACGCAGCCTGCACCAGGTCGTAATCAGTGGGATGCTCCCGCTCCGACTCCTGGGCCTTGCGTTCTTTCCATACTTGCTCGGCGGCCGCGTGCGGATCATCATTGGGGTACCCGTCTTCAAGTTCGTTGTCGTCCACGGCTTCGTAGACCTCGTCCAAGGTCATGAAACCGGGAAGAATCCAATGGTTGAGTTGTTGGCGCAGCGAATCTGAAATCTCCATGCCTCCACAGGATAATGAAAATCTCCCCGCTCGCCGCGGCACCTGACGTGGCGATTTATCGAAGCGCCACCCTCGTCCAGGCACGCACCTACGACACCCCGGACGGCACCCCGCAGGAGTGCACCGGCGCGGCCATCGCGCCGGAATGGATCCTCACCGCCGCCCACTGCGCTGAGGGCCCCTACTCCGACCCGGACGTCTCCCCCGAACGTCCTCAAGGTCCACTTCTCCAACAATAAGTCGAACCCGGGCCCGTCCATCGATGTCGACCGCTTCGGAAAGGCGCCCAAGGCCGACATCGGGCTCCTTCACCTCGAAGCCCCGAAGAAGCTCAAGAAATACCCGACGATCGCCGATGACCACCAGAACCGCGACGGCGAGGACTGGCTCCACGTGGCCCGCATGGAGATCGTTGTCCAGCGCGACAACATAAACGCCGTCAAGACCATCGCCATGCACGGCATCACGGGCGGCTCCAACCACGGCTACTCCGGCGGCCCGGTCTTCACGCAGAAACGCTAGCTCAACGCCGTCGACGTCATGGGCTCCCACTCCGTGTGGTTTGACCCCTACGCCGACTCCGACGCTGTATACCTCAAGTACTACCTCTACTGGATTCGCGATACGGTGGGCGTCTAACGCCTCCAGACCCACAGCGCGAGCTCCCTCAGGGGTCAGTTCCCGGCAGCTGTCGATTTTGATGTTTGCGCCCCTCTTACTCGAGATGCGATTCGGGAGTTCGGGGAACAGATCGCAATTAAGGTCCGGTTTACAACTTCGGCTGGCAGGTTAGAACGACGGGGTTCATACGCTTCCTGACATGGACTCCGATGAGGATATCTTGCGAGACGCAAGACTTCCAGATACACCTTAACGGCGGTGGGCCAGCTTTCGAGAATGACTGCTGCCGCGCTGCGCGAGACGCGAAGAACCAGCCCCAGAGGTGAATCGAGGCTATTGAGCTATAGTTCTTCGTCAGCCTCAGCAGTTTGTTCCGGAGTAGTTCCGTATAAAGGATCGTCTTGATTCTTGGGTGGTTTGACAACGCACTCACGGACACCATCAACATGTTCATTTAAGCTCTCAGAGACTGGGGCCCAGAGCGGGTCTAATATGAAATCGATTCCTGACCTACGCGCGTGCTTAGCTGCGGGGACGAAATCGCTATCACCTGAAATCATGATGATTTGATTCACAAGTCCGCGTTCTGCCAGGGAAGCTATATCCAAGCCTATCCGCATATCTACTCCCTTTTGAGTGATATCCAGTGAGAAGTCTCGCTCAGTCAGATCTGAAACTTCAATTTCCCCGCGACAGAGCTTCTTTAGCAGGTTAGGTTTAAGGGTGTACCCATTTTGGGTTTCAAGTTCTTCGCCTCGGCGTAAAGCGACTTTTCGTTTCTTTACGATTTCGTCTAGAAAGTCTGTCATCCAGCGGTATTCCTCAGTTTTTCCGAGGTTCTTCTGTGTCTGTGTGAGCGGATGAAACAGGACCTTTGTTGAAGGATTGCAGTCGTAGTAGAAGATTCTATAGAGACTGCTTCCGGACTCCCGTATATGCCTACGGCAATACTCTAAAAGTTCGTTTGCTCGATCTCGCGGGTCTTTCTTGCCGAAGAGAACTCGCGCACGATGTCTGTAAAACCCACCGTCTACCAATATGGCTGTGACAATTGGCCGCCGAGGGAAATTACTAGCCGATTTCCCTGAAGAGTGCTTTCCCATTTTAACCTTCTGGAGAACTAGTTGGGGCCCAGTCATCGGCGATCTCCTTATCGGTGGAGGGTCAACGGCTAGGCCCAGTAAAACGATACTACCACCGGTCCCCTCGTCAATGTCAATACACATTCCGTCCTGTGGTTTGATGAGTTTTTCAAAGAATGCGCTACGACATGTCAGCGAGGCTAGCGGGGAACGAGAATGGCAGCGATGGTACAAGCGACCTGTGCATCCTAATAGTGAGCACATCGATGCGGAGAAAACCCTTGCCGCATTCTCGAGGGGTGAATACAATGTATTCAAAGCGTTAACGAGAAGGAAGAATCGAATGGCAACTATGACCGTACGCATGAGCGACGAAGACGCCGCGCTCGTCCGCAAGTATGTCGGATTCGAAGGCACAACAATCTCGGAATTCGCCCGAAGCGCAATGCTGGAGAAAATCGAAGACCATGCCGACCTTCAGCAACTTCGAGCCGCCATCGAAGCCGATGACGGACAGCGTTTTAGCATCAATGATGTTCTCGAAGAGCTTGATTAATGTCAGCCAACGGCCCTAGCTACAGCGTTGAACTCACCGCCTCGGCTCGGAAACAGCTCAAAAAGATGGACCGCTTCGATGTCAAACTTCTGCTCACTTGGATGAAAACCCATCTCGAAGGCTGTGCCGAGCCGCGTGCTTTCGGCAAAGGCCTCACAGGTGATCGATCTGGCGAATGGCGCTACCGTGTCGGCACTTATCGAATCCTCGCGCTCATTCACGAATCAACCATCACGACCGAAGTTTTTGCTGCTGGAAGGCGCGACACGATCGATCGCTAACCGAAACAAAAGAAGCGAGCTCCAGACCTTCTCAGTCTGGGGCTCGCTTTCGGCTCCGGGGTGGAAACCCGAGGCTGGGGAATCACGCAACCACCATCTCGCATCCGACTTCTCGCTGCCCACTGGTTTGACCGCCGCCAACCACGTCGTAGGCGGCCCTAACGGGAAAGCGACATGTGAGATGTCCCCTGCCAATGAGCATTTGCTGGAAGATGTGGCTGCGATCCGCCGGCCAGACGGACGTCGGCGCTATTCCTCGGTGTGGACCATTCGCCGCAAGAACCACAGGGGCGAGTTTCCCCACGCGATGCGTGCCGGCGCGTACTACGTGACCGGAGCGGAGCTGTACGCTCTGGCGCGGCTGCTGCCGGCGCCGCGGTAGATTCTTCACCGAGTTGCACGACAACACGGTAGACTTGCTGCGCACTGTCGGCATGGTTATGGCCGCTCCCTTGTTGGGCCTGCCAGTTTCCTCGACGCACATCCTCATCGGTGCCGTCCTGGGCGTCGGCATTGTTAACCGCGCCGCCAACTGGGGGCATATGAAACCGATTGCTCTGGCGCGGGTCATTACGTTGCCTGCATCGGCAGGCATTGCCGCCATCACCGTTTCTGTCCTCCCCGCGTCCTGTTCTAACTCTCTCACTGCAGCGCGCCTCGTGGTTTCTTAGACTGGTCTTCTATGGACCAGAACACCCCGGCGCGCTTTTTTGCTGCTTTCAACGACATTGAGCAATTCCTCCGCCAAGCTATCAATGCCAAGAACTCGGATTCCTTCTGGTGGATAGTCGACCGCGCGCACGAGAAACACATGCTTAATAAACGCCAAACAGAGATGCTGAAAGACTTCGGTAATCTCCGCAATGCCATAGCTCACGGACGCTACTACGACGACGAGCCACTGGCCTCTCCGCACCCCAGGGTGGTGGAGCAATTGGAAAAGCTGCGCGAATTGTTAACTTCGCCGCCCAACGCGCTCGCCGTACTCGGTTCCTCCGAAGTTGTAACGCTGGAAGCCGATGCCGATATTCGCCAAGCGCTGAAGCTGATCGCACACAACGGTTATTCCCAGATTCCGGTATATAGCGGTGAGAACTACGCGAATTTGTTGACAACTAACGTAGTAGCCCGCTGGATTGCCGCTGATTTAGCTGACGACAATCACGTGATCAGCGTGGCAGTTGGCAAGGTTTTGAAATACGCCGAAGCAGGTGACCGTGCTGCTTTCCTTCCCCGCACAGCCACTGCACAAGAAGCACTCGATGCCCTGACCGAATTGGCCAAGGACGGTACGCATCCTTGCGCGCTAATCTTTACAGAAGATGGCGCAAAGAATAAGCGCCCACTGGGCATCGCCACTCCCACTGACCTCGCAGTTTTGGTCGATGCGCTGGAGTGGGAATAAAGCTCACCCCCCTTCATGTTGACACGTCATATACACTCGTTGGCGAACACACCTTAAGGACTTCATATGCAATTCGGCATCTTCACCATCGGTGATGTCACCACCGACCCAACTAGCGGCATCACGCCTAGTGAAGCCGAACGTATCCGCAATATGACGGAAATTGCGCTCAAGGCCGAGGAGGTAGGCCTCGATGTTTTTGCCACGGGCGAGCACCATAATCCGCCATTCGTGCCTTCCTCCCCAACTACTCACTTGGCCTACATCGCAGCACAAACCAAGAACCTGCTGCTTTCGACTTCGACAACGCTAATTACCACCAACGACCCGGTAAAGATTGCTGAGGATTACGCCTTCTTACAGCACCTGTCTGACGGGCGCGTAGACCTCATGATGGGCCGCGGCAACACTGGCCCGGTTTACCCATGGTTTGGCAAAGACCTTCGCGAAGGCATCCCGCTGGCGGTTGAGAATTACCACCTGTTGCGCCGCCTATGGCGTGAGCCAGTGGTCAACTGGTCCGGCAAGTACCGCACTGCCCTGCAGGGTTATACGTCCACGCCTGCCCCGCTTGACGACGTCCCGCCTTTCGTGTGGCACGGTTCTATCCGCTCCGTTCAAATCGCCGAGCAGGCTGCCTATTACGGCGATGGCTTCTTCCACAACAACATCTTCTGGAACAAGGAACACACGGCAAAGATGGTGGGCATCTACCGACGTCGCTTCGAGTCCTACGGCCACGGCCGCGCCGACCAGGCAATCGTGGGACTTGGCGGTCAGTTGTTCATCGGCGAAACCGAGCAGCAAGCTAAAGACTTCTTCCGTCCTTATTTCGACAATGCGCCCGTCTACGGCCACGGCCCCTCACTGGAGGATTTCACAGCGCAAACGCCGCTGACGGTCGGCACCGTAGAACAGGTCATCGATCGCACGATGCAATTCGCAGATTGGGTCGGTGACTATCAGCGTCAGCTCTTCCTCATTGACCACGCTGGTTTGCCCCAGGAGGTGGTGCTCCAGCAGATAGAGTTCCTCGGTACCCAAGTTGTGCCTGAGCTACGCCGTCGCATGGAGGCCCGCCGCCCCGAGCATGTCCCTTCAAACCCGCCGACGCACGCAACGCTCAAGGCCAATCCTGGCTCGCCGCACTTCCGCGTCAACCCTGGTGAAGACGCTTCATAAGTACAACTGCAGATAGACCGATTGACAATCTGTTCCTAGGAGGAATTCTTTCATGCGCTCACTCGTCGTCGTCACGGCTGGCCTTTCCACGCCGTCGTCTACGCGCGCGCTAGCCGACGCCCTGGCCCAAGCCGTAGTCTCCCAAGTCGGCGCTCGCGGTGAAGGGCTCGAAGTAACCGTCATCGAACTACGCAAGCTAGCCACTGAGCTGGCTGAGGCAATGACTAATTGGGGTGCTACAACGCCCCAGCTCGACGAAGCAAAGCGAGCACTCTCGCATGCGTCCGGGTTGATTGCGGTAACTCCCATTTTCCAAGGCAGCTACTCGGGCCTTTTCAAGATGTTCTTCGATACCTTGGATCCGCACGCACTCGACCACCTTCCGACCTTGGTCGCAGCTACCGGTGGTTCTTCCCAGCACGCGCTGGTTCTGGACTACGCGCTTCGCCCGCTGTTTAACTACTTGCATGCCACCGTCGTACTAACCGGCATCTTCCAAGCCACAGAGGACTTCGGCACTGACGAGGGAGCAAAGACCACACGCCGCATCGAAAGAGCCGCCAAGGAACTCGCGGACCTCATTGTCATTCCTTCCGATCGCGTGGGCGGATTAGCCAGCCCCGACATCACGGCAAGTCAGCAAACTACGCCACGTAAAACCGGCTTGGATTTGGAAGAGGAATTCACCCCCTTTAGTTCTCTACTCTCCGGCCACGACGGAAACTAAGAAAAGTCCGCCACTTAGATTAAGGTGACGGACTTTTTGCTACTCAGCCAACGCGCACGGTGTTAGCAGCACCGCGCGCCGGGGTTGGCATCCTGTTCGGCGTAGCGGGCGCGCCAATATTCACGCTCCGTTGGAATCTCAGCATCAGGATGATGCGCACGGAGGTGATCGCAGTACTTAGCGTAAGCATGGTCCCCCATGAGCTCGCCGAAGTACCAGGAGATCTTTTTGAGCGCCGTAATCACTAATGCCCTCCTGTTTCCTCGAAGGTCATGTTGTACTCCGCTGCCACTTCCTTTTCGCGCTTTGTCGGCATGAGACCACGTGGAAGGAAGAGCTTGGATGGAATGAATTCCGTTTCGGAGTCCGCAGGTTCAATACCTGCAGAACGTTGCTGGAGAGCCTTGGCGCAGGCAACGATTGCCGCACCGATAACTACCAATACCAGCACCGCAAACAGAATAGATAGGCATCCTTGGATAAAGGTGTTGCGAACAACGGCATCAATCTCTTCGACGCTCTTGGCAGATCCGAACTCGGTGAGACCTTGAGCTGCTGCTTCCTTGTATTTTGCATGGTTGGCCCAGTAACCAATAGAGGCGTCGGAGCTGAAAATCTTTTGCCACGAGGCGGTCATTGTCACGATGAGATCCCAAGCCAATGGAATAGCTGGAATCCATGCCCACTTGTACATTCCCTTCTTGATAACAACCACAAGCACCAAAGCGAGTGCCATTGCGGCAAGTAGCTGGTTGGCGATGCCGAAGAGTGGGAACAAGACGTTGATGCCGCCCAGCGGGTCAGTAACACCCATGATGAGGATGGCGCCCCACAGTGCACACACGAGGAAGGTGGACAGGTAGGTGCCAAGCTTCCAGCTCTGATCACGGAATTTTCCCAGGCCCGGAATTGCGCCCAGCGAATCCGACATCATGAAACGGGCAACACGGGTACCAGCATCAACCGTGGTCAGGATGAACAAGGCCTCAAACATGATGGCGAAGTGGTACCAGAATGCCTGCATTGCCGGATTACCGAGCATCTCGGTCATGATTTGGGACATGCCATAAGCAAGGGTCGGAGCACCACCGGTGCGGGAGACAATGGTTTCCTCTCCCACTGCTTGAGCTGCTGCGGCAAGCTGATCAGCGGTAATACCTGCGCCGGGCAGGTGCAGGGTTGCTACGAAGTCCGCCGCGCCTTCTGGAGTACCCAGTGTCTTAGCTGCCGGTGAGTTCATTGCGAAGTACATGTGGCGGTCAATGACGACTGCAGAAATGAGTGCCATGACTGCGACGAAGGACTCCATGATCATGCCGCCATAGCCGATGGCGCGCATGCGAGACTCCTTCTCAATGAGCTTCGGCGTAGTACCGGAAGAAATCAGCGCATGGAAACCAGAAAGCGCACCACAGGCAATAGTGATGAACAAGAACGGGAAGAGGTTACCGGAAAAGACCGGGCCGTTGCCATTAACAGCAAAGGAGGTAACCGCCGGCATGTGGACCTCAGGGCGTTCAATAACGATGGCGATGGCCAGCAAGGCGATGACGCCGATCTTCATGAAGGTCGACAGGTAGTCGCGTGGCGCAAGCAGAAGCCACACTGGAAGGATGGCAGCGACCACGCCATAACCGATGATCGCGAATGCCAGGGTTTCCTTGGACCAGGTGAACATGCTAGCGCCGAGTTCAGTGCCGGAGACGTAGCCGCCGCCGATGATGGCTGCCAGCAAGAGGATGACGCCGATGACCGAAACCTCCGTGACCTTGCCGGGGCGAATGTATCGCAGGTACAGGCCCATGAAAAGGGCGATCGGGATGGTCATCGTGATGGAGAAAACACCCCATGGGGAGTCAGCAAGGGCGTTCACGACGATCAGTGCCAACACGGCGATGATGATGATCATGATGGCGATAGTGGCCAGGATGCCCGCGGCGCCACCGACTTTGCCCATCTCATCGCTAATCATCTGGCCAAGCGAGCGACCCTTGCGGCGGGTAGATACCCAGAGCACCAGGTAATCCTGCACCGCACCGGCGAAGATAACGCCCAGCACAATCCACAATGTTCCCGGCAAATAGCCCATCTGAGCAGCCATAACCGGGCCAACCAAGGGGCCGGCACCGGCAATGGCCGCGAAGTGGTGACCAAAGAGAACACGACGGTCCGTAGGCAGGAAGTCCTTACCATCGTTTGCATACTCTGCAGGGGTAGCGCGGTTGTTGCGCGGCTTAACCACCTTGTACTCAATCAAGCGTGCATAAAGCGTGTAACCAATGATGTAGGAGCCCACTGCCGCAAAGACCAACCACACGGAGTTGATGGTCTCACCGCGGTGGAGAGCGAGCACTCCCCAACCGGCGGCCGCAGCGATAGCGGCAATCAAAATGATGACCTTCTCAACGGTACCGATCAGCTTTTCCGGCTTTACGTCGATGGGCTGTGCTTGGCCGTCGACTTCAACAAATTCGATGTCGGACCGCGGTTCGGGTCCGGTCTTGATACTCACAATAATCTCCCGAGGAATCAGACAGAGCAGATGAAAGAACTTTTATCCAGCCACAGTTGTTAGGCGCGCTAAATTACTTAACTAATGTGAACCGAGGTACTAAACAGTATTCATTATGAGCGAAAGTCACACATTAAAATTCAATAATTCCTATTGGCCTATCCCTCAAAATCACCTGGCCTTGGTCACACCCGCTCCGCGGGGCTAACAATGCTGACTGCACGTAGTGAACTACTGACAAAGCGGTAACATTGAGAAACTGTATGCGCGGCCTACATGCAATACTCCTCATCCCAGAGAATTTTGACCGCAGCGAGACCGCAATTAACACGGGTTTAGCCACAGTCTGCCCCTAGAAATAATCCCCCCACCAACCCCCGACTTAATTTCCAAACTAACAAAGGAGGCACCGCCCAGCATGGCAATCAGCGTCACCGACATTTTCTCCATCGGCATTGGCCCATCTTCCTCGCACACCGTCGGCCCAATGCGCGCGGCCCTTGCGTTCCTGAAAACGCTGCCGGAACATCCAGCCAAAGTGCACACCGAGCTGCGCGGCTCGCTCTCGCTGACTGGCCGCGGCCACGGCACCGACCGCGCGGTGATTCTGGGCTTGGCCGGCTGGGATCCGCTTACCGTCCCGGTTGACGCTAAGCCGCGTTCCGATCAGCCCATTCCGAGCAAGGGCATGACCGACGGCCCGCTGGGCGCGTTGGAATATTCCATCGAGTTCAACAACGAGCCGGTCCCCGAGCACCCGAATTGCCTCATCTTTGACGCCTGGGACGCTGAAGGCAACCTATTGGCAGAGCACGCCGAGTACTTCTCCGTCGGCGGCGGATTCATTCTCTCCCGCGAGGAACTCGACGCAGAGGTGGCAGCCTCCGCCGAGGTACCTGCCGGCATGGCAGCGGCTGAATCCACCGACGATGTTCCTTACCCATTCACCACGGGCGAGCAATTGCTGGCGCTGTGCGAGAAGCACGATTTGAAGATCTGGGAGATTGTCGCCGCCAATCAGGAAGCACTCCATAAAGAAGACGGCGGCCTCGAGTTCGTCTACGCACACCTGGATTTGGTGTGGGACATCATGCGCGAGTGCGTCACCGACGGCATCTCCACCTCCGGAATCTTGCCGGGCGGCCTGCAGGTCCCACGCCGCGCGCCGGACATGTACAAGCAGCTGCTGGAGGGTCACGACGATGAGTCCTTCGGCTTTTCCGCTATGGAGTGGGTCAACCTGTTTGCACTCGCCGTTAACGAGCAAAATGCCGCTGGCGGCCGAGTGATTACGGCCCCAACAAACGGCGCCTGCGGCATCATCCCAGCGGTGTTGCACTATGCCCGCGACTTCAAGCCGAACTTCACCCGCGATTCCGCCCGCCGCTACCTACTTACTGCGGGTGCTATCGGCATGATCATCAAGCACAACGCCTCCATTTCGGGCGCCGAGGTGGGCTGCCAAGGCGAGGTAGGCTCGGCGTCGTCAATGGCGGCGGCTGGCATGGCTGAACTACTGGGCGCAACGCCGGCGCAGATCGAAAATGCCGCCGAGATTGCGCTAGAGCACAACCTCGGCCTTACCTGCGACCCAGTCGGCGGCCTCGTGCAGATTCCGTGCATCGAACGCAACGCTATCGGCGCGGTCAAGTCCATCAACGCCGCGCGCCTGGCTCGCATGGGCCAAGGCACGCACCACGTTTCTCTCGACGCCGCCGTGCAGACGATGGCCGATACTGGCCGCGACATGCTGGCGAAGTACAAGGAGACCTCCATTGGTGGCCTCGCGAAGACGCTAGGCTTCGCCGTCACGCAGGTGGAGTGCTAGTGCAAAAGGCTTGCATGGCAAAAGGTAGTCTTATCGCTAACGCACAGACTCTAACCTAGAAATGTTATGTCCATGGGCTTTTTGGACACGGAGTC
>NZ_KV788463.1:0-598 GCF_001807295.1 Corynebacterium sp. HMSC06C06 | reverse complement strand
CTGGTCACCGTGTCATGCCAGATCTAGTAGGCCGCAAGTTCACAGCTGACGAGCCAAATCGTGTGTATGTCGGTGACATTACTTACCTGCCGTGTAGGGGAGGCAAAAACATGTACCTTGCCACAGTCATTGACACGTATTCACGTAAACTTGCAGGTTATGCACTCGCAGACCACATGCGGGTCTCACTAGTTATCGATGCTCTAGCCCACGCACACGGCGTGCGCGGCAGTCTTGACGGGACTATTTTCCATTCCGATCACGGCAGCGTGTACACCTCACAAGCCTTTAGGAACTACTGCTCGTCGTTAGGTGTGCGCCAGTCCATGGGCGCGGTTGGAACGAGTGCCGATAATGCCCTGGCAGAATCCTTTAACGCCACCTTAAAGCGGGAAGTGCTGCGTGATCGGAAAGTCTTTGACAACCCAATTAGCTGTCGTCAAGAGGTCTTCCGGTGGTGCATGCGCTACAACACGCGCAGGCGGCACTCCTGGTGCAATCTCGTAGCTCCTGATGTCTTTGAAGCCGAGACTTCGGCTATACTGACCACAGCAGCATAGCTAGCCCCCGATGTGTCCACTTTCCGGGGGTCGGGCCC
>NZ_KV788462.1:0-954 GCF_001807295.1 Corynebacterium sp. HMSC06C06 | reverse complement strand
TTCTCAAATCAGCTTGACACAACATAGGAGCATCGCTCACGTAGGTTGAGAATCGGAGCCTCCCCACTGCAACCTACGAGTAGTGCAGCAGCGCCCAGAGTAGTAACCAGCAAACCAAGAGAGCGAGACTTTGGGAGAACCTCCGAGAGAGAAGAAGCAAGGCTTCTTCAAATAACAAAGGTTCACCCTGTGCGCTGGCACTTTGTGATGAGAATGCCTAAGAGTGGGGCCACCGGGGCTCGAACCCGGGACCAGCGGATTATGAGTCCGCGGCTCTAACCGACTGAGCTATAGCCCCCTATTTACACCCGACGGTGCGCTAATAGAATACATGCACGGCTTAAGACACCCACAAACGCCCCTTAAACTGCCTGCCCGTTATAAAAACTCAGAATTGAATCCCCTCGTCTTAAGGCATTGTTTCAACCGAAATAACAAAATAACCCAGTGGCACAAAGCACCTAACAGTTCCGCGCGCTCGTCACCTCGTCTTCTCCCTAAGGCAAAACAAGACGCATAAAAAGTGCTAAGTTCTTCCTGTTAGCCGCTTCTTCCACAAGGGACTCGGTTTCAAAACTGCACGTAGGTAGGTTAGGAACCCAACTCGACCACGGCAACACTTTACCGGTTTTAGCGTTAAAGCAACTGAAATTCGCCCCTTTTCAAGCCTTGAAATTGTACCGACACCTCCGAGCCAAAACCCGGCACGAGCTGGCGATTTGTAACAACCTACAAAGGTAGATATAGTTACTTCACGTCGCAGAGAGCACTTCCAACAGCTTTCCGCACACATTATTCCTCCATAGCTCAGTTGGCAGAGCATTCGACTGTTAATCGAAGGGTCACTGGTTCGAGCCCAGTTGGAGGAGCAGACAGGAACCGCCTGATTTCAGGCGGTTCTTTCTTCATTTTGTACCGCGTCTTGGGTTCAGACCGTCGTTGCACCACTTCTAG
>NZ_KV788461.1:0-1251 GCF_001807295.1 Corynebacterium sp. HMSC06C06 | reverse complement strand
TGTCTTGCCATATGTTAAAACATATGTTAAACTAGGGGTATACCGCGACGGAAGGCAACACTCGACAAAGAAAGGAGCAGACATGCTCACTATCTACACCAAACCCGGATGCCACCCCTGCCGCCTGACCATCAAAACCGCCAACAAACTCGGCATCGACTACCAAGAAAAACCCGCCAAAGAACACACCGACTACCTCGCCACCCTCGGCCACACCAGCGCCCCCGTCATCGTCGACGACGCCGGCAACAGCTTCTCCGGCTTCCGCCCCGACAAACTACGCCAAGCCGCATAACCCAAAAAGCAAGGAGCACCCCATGGCCCAGGACACTGTCGAAACCATCAACGCCACCATCACCGTCACCAACTCCGAAGCCTGCCTTATCTCCGCCATGCTCACCAGCGGCGACAAAGACACCATCACCACCATCACCGACAAACTCGACCCCGCAGACTTCGCCAACACCCTACTGGCACGAATCTTTGCCACCCTACAAGAACTCGTCAACGACAACCGCCCCACCGACGCCTCCACCGTCCTCAATGCCCTCCAGGCCAAAGGCAACCGCGACGGACTTGCCGACGACCAACACCACATCATGACCGAACTGGTCACCCTCAAAATCGTCGACCTCCACCTCGCCGACTACGCCCGCCAAGTAGCCAGCACCAGCTACCGCCGCCAATACCTCCACATGACCGAACAACTCCGCCACGCCGCTGAACACGCCCCCGAAGCCGAACTACTCGACATCATGATCAACCACGGCATAGGCCAACGCAAGGCCTGGCAGCGCTACCAAGACATCACCACGATCTAGCCCGCCTGGGGTGTGCACACCCTGCCGATACGATCAAAAGCGTCCTCGAAATTCCAACCGAAAGGAAGCTTGCCGCCATGGCCTCATACGCCCTCGCCGCCTTCACCCTCGCCGCCCTCCTGGCCCTGACGATCCTCGCCCTCAGCGACGCTAATGAGCGCGCGCGTATCGCCCCCATCGGCCTGACCGTCTCGGCGTCACTTTGGACGGTCCCACCCGTAGGTCTCACGGTGGCAGGGGCCTCCGCGACCCTAATCATGCTTGTTATCGCCCTATCCACCCTGGGATTTTGGGCCCTGCTGGCCGGGTGTCAGCTACGCCAAGCGTTCGCATAACCGCAGCGCATAGACTATAAATCGCACTAACCAGCCTGCCATATGCTTTAACATACGCTAAAGCATATGGCCTAACATATGTCTTGCCATATGTT
>NZ_KV788460.1:0-893 GCF_001807295.1 Corynebacterium sp. HMSC06C06 | reverse complement strand
CACACGCGGTAACACTCGACACCAACCGAAAGGACGCCAGACATGGCAACCACCCTAGGACTACTGATCCTCATCGCCGCCACCACACTCATCGTGCCCATCATCAACTACCTCAGCAACGCGGAAATGCGCCTGCGACAGCTACCCGCAGGCACTAGCCGCACCATCAAGGAGACCTACCGCCCACTGTTCGTGCTCGCCGCCGCCATAGCTATCCTGCTTCCACTCCTGGCCAATGTCGCCGTCTTTCCTCAAGAGGTAAAAGCAATCTTCATCCCCTCCGTAATCGCCCTTAGCGGATTGATTGTCACCCTGACACTTATGGCCATTGACACCGCCGCCCGCCTAGAACTGCGCACAACCCCGCAAGCCGCCTACACGCTAGTGGGATAACCTAGACCAAAAAGGAGAGTCCCTATGCCGAAGAAAACCTGGACAACGCCAATCCACGCCCTGCGCACCATTGTCGTCGACACCGACGAGGAAAACCCTGCCGTAGAAATCTACGCAGTAGAAGGCGCAACACTTGACGAACTGCAAGCCCGCGCCTACAGCCCGGCAGACGTAGAGCTAACTATTAAGGCCCTTACCGAAGCCAATAACTGCGCCCAGGTGCACTCCGACGAGCACGCCGACGTCGAAAACTGGCACGAGGACAACAGCATCTAGACCCCTTACGCATTGAGCCCCAGCCGCCCTGCGGTTGGGGCTTTTTGTATAGCAATAACACCTAGAACGCGCACTAGTGGGGGAGTAGGGGACTGTGTAATAAACAGCGTTACCAGGCGAATGTGTGCAACACCTGCTAAAGCATATGCTAAGACATATGTTTCGCCATATGTCTTGCCATATGTTAAAGCATATGTTAAACTAAAGGCACGCCGCACGGAAGA
>NZ_KV788459.1:0-6920 GCF_001807295.1 Corynebacterium sp. HMSC06C06 | reverse complement strand
AACATATGGCAAGACATATGTTAGGCCATATGCTGTAGCATATGTTTCGGTTTTGTGGCTGTCACCTGTAGTTTTAGTGGTGCCGGTGGTGTCGTCCTGGGGTGTGGGGCGTGCATTTTTCTTGCTTTCATCTCCGGCACGTAGTGCCTGCGCCCGCCTGTGGTGGAGGTCAAGAAAGCGTGGAATAAATAGCGAAAAAGCGCCCCGGATTCGGGGCGCGCGGGAGCGGTTTATGCCGCGAAAGTTCTTGACCGTAGCCACAGGCGGGTTAAGCTGCCGAAGGCGGAGATGAAAGCGTATCTACCGTAAGCAGACACTGGTTGCGGCGTGTGGCTGTGTGGCTGGTCTTTCGCGGTGGTGTTGGGGGTTATTTTCCACGGGAGTTGCGCTCGGGTGCGCGGTGGGGTGGTCAGGCCATGATTGAAGGTCGTGGAAATTCCCGCAGCGAAGCGAGGAAATTGGAGCGAAGGCCACCGTGGGGTGGGTGTGGTTTAGTGGCGCTCTTGCGGGGTGTCTTTGTGGTTGCGGTAGTAGCGGTCTTTAATGCGGCGTTGTTTTTTACCTTCTTTTACTAGCAGTGGGTAGAGGTCTTTTTCTGGTGCGGTGTGCGCCTGGCGGTTAAGGCGTTCGACCATGTTGCGGTATTGGCGGCGATACGAGTTAGAGGCTACGGCTTCGGCGTAGTCGGTTATTTTCGGCGGTATGTGCTCTAGGTTGGTGAGCATGGTGATAAGGCCGTCGATGTTGTCGGTGACTATGCCGGATTGGTCGCCTTCGGCGTGCAGTGCTGAGCGCACACTGGCAGGGTCGTAGGGTCTGCCGCTTGTGAGTTGTTGGCTGATGGTGGCAAAGATTGCGGCGTAGTCGGTGGAGTAGAAGTCGGCGGGGGTGAGTGTTTGTGTCAGGTTTGCCGCTTGGGTGGTGTCGCGGTTCCAGAGCAGGGCTGCGATAAGCAGTGCTTCGGGGTCTTCGCGCGGGTCGTTGTCCGCGCGGTCGGCGATATGGGGAGTCTCGTGGGACATGGTGGCTCCTTGGTCTCGCGGGTGGTTATCCTCTCCAGCCAGTTTGTTGAGCCCAGGAGGAGATGAGCTGGTCGGCGATGGAGGCTCCATGCTTGCTGCGGATTTTTTGCATGGCCTTCAGGGTGTCTTTGGGGATGTAGACGGTGGTGGTGCGAGTGAGCTCGTCAGTGTTGTAGGTCGCGTCTGCGGGCTGGTAGTCCGCGCCGTGGTCGGTGATTAGTTCCCAGGCTTCTAGAAGTTGGCGGTAGATGGGAGTGCTGGTTTCTGCCCAGTTTCTGCGTAGTTCTTTGTAGATGGAGTAGGGCAGGTTGACGGTGGTGCGGTGGGGCTTTTCTTTCTTGGTGGCTTTTTTAGCTTTGGCGGTATTAAGGCCGGTGTCTTTGGTGAGGGTGGGTTTTCCTTGGGCGTCGGTTTGCTTCTTTTTCGGGCGTGCCAGGCCTGGGGTGTCGTTCATGGTTGCTCCTTCTTTGAGGTGTGGTTAGTTGGTGATTTGGGCGATGATTTTGTCAAAGATTGCGGGGTAGCCGTGTAGTTCTTTGGCGCTGTTGCGGGGCCAGTGGCCGAATTGGCGGTCGAAGTAGGCGCGGGATTCTACGCCGGGCCATATGACTGGGATTCCTTCGTCTTCGAGGACTTTCCGGGCGCGGTCGGCGGTGCTTTTGCGCTTGTCCCAGATGGTGGGCAGTACGGCGTAGTGTTTGCCTTCTGGAATGACGTCGATGATTTTCCAGGTTTGCGCCATGTCGGTGTGGGTGCCGGTGGTGGGAATGACGACGAAGTCTGAGTTTTCGATGATGAGTTCAGACATGCTGTGATTGCTGGGTGGGCCGTCGATAATGACGAGGTCGTCGCTGTATTTTTTGACCTTGCGGGCGAGGATTCCTCGGTTGACGGCTTCGACTTCGACGTCAACGTGGGGGGCGTTGGGGTCTTCTTCGAAGGCGTCGTTGGCGTATTCGATCCATTCGGAGGCGGTGCCTTGTTCGGCGTCGGCGTCGAGGACGTGGACGGTGTATCCACGGTAGGCGGCGACGGCGGCGAGGTTGATTGTGCTGGTGGTTTTTCCGGTTCCGCCTTTGGCGTTGAGGAAGGAAATTACGGGCATGGCTGCTCCTTTTAGGTGTCGAGTGTTGTGTTCTCAAAGTGTCCTTTGAGCTGTAGGTTTCATATTAGCATATGTTCTGACATATGTTAAGCCATATGCTTAAACATATGCCTTGACATATGTTTAATTGGGAGATTTGATTTTACGTCTCACGTGGGAGTTTGTTGCTTTTTTCGGCTACGTTTTCTACGATCAATCGTGTCGAGTGTTTAACTGATTCCTTTCGGTTATTCCGACGTCTCGGGGATGCCTGAGACAAGCTCCCGGGGATGCCTGGGAGCTTTTTTATGTCCAAAGCAAGTAATTGTTTGTCCTATTTTTCGCTCCGGTTGCGGGCGCGCTGTAAGGCGGTATGGTTTTGGGTGTCCGCAGCGCGCTTCCCCCGGCGCATAGTCGGACGGAAGGAAAATAAAAAGCCACGACTCCCGCACCCCCGCAGGTGGCTTCTCCCCAGTGCTTCCAACGACGAGAAGCACTGGGGAGTTTCCTTTATTGAGCGTCTTCCAGCTTCTCTTTGAGGCTGGTGGCTAAGTCTAGAAGTTCGTCTGGGTTATCTGCGGGGCGTTGTTGAGACAGATTCCTCTGTGCTGCGCGTACGAACTTGGCGAGTATGCCGGCGCCGCGGGCCAGTGGGGAAGTGGCAGGCAGTTCTGCTTGTATTGCTTGCAGGTGTTTGGCCGCACTGTTGGCGGCATCTAGTGCGTACTCGTAGTCTTCACCGTCTCCGTGGGCTTTGATGAACAAAGCGCACAGGTGTGTGTCCTGGGCTTCATGAACAATGTCCGCCATTCCATCCCTTCTATTTTAGCCGCCTTCGGTTTAGCCCTTTAAGGCTTTCCCGGTCATGAAAGCAACTTTAACTAAAGAGAGTCACTTCAAAGTAGAGAGAAAATAAAGGGTACACCCAGTGCGACAGATGTGTCGCAAAAATGGCGAGACCGAGCCTATTGGCAACAGCAAACTACTGCGCCGTAACTGTCCCGCTGGGGTGCCCCTGTATGGCACTGACTCGACGAGGCCGCGAACGAGCAGCCTCTTGAGAAGGCGAAAGGCAGCGGCAGCGAACCTGGATCGGTTCAGATCTGCGAGATGGATGCGCTCATCGGATCGCCGCGTTGCCCGAGGTTCCGGCTGCGTCCGCAACGGAGTGGGCGAGGTGCTCTGCCAGCGCGGCGCGCAGTTCGGGCGGAAGGGGGGCGGCTCCGACGGATTCGCTAAGCCAGAGTCCGTCGGCGGCAAGGTACGCGACCATCTTCTGCAGCGCCCGAGGGTCAGTCGGGTCAATCTCGGCAGGGTCGGGTATCCATCGGGAGATGACCCTTCTCCACGGCTTGTTGAGCTCGCTGTCGGTGCTCGCCTCGAGCATGAACAGCAGCTCGGGGCCAGTGGCGCTGCGAGCGCTCACGCGGGCGTAGGCGGCGACGCGCTCGTCCTGCGTTGCCTCGTCTGGGTCCTTGCCCAGGACGTTGATCATCTCGTGGTCCCAGCGCTCGGCAAGATGCTCGTGCAGCGCGAGCACCAGGGCGTCCTTCGAGGGGAAGTGGTAGAGCAGCCCACCTTTGGTGAGTCCGGAGGCGGCGGCCACCGATTCGTACGTGACGGCCGTGACGCCGTCGGTTTCGACAACGTGGAGGGCGGCTTGGAGGATGGAGTCTCGTTTGCTGGTCCGCATGAGCGGTCCTTTCGTGGTCAGTGCTCGGAGTGCAGCTGCGACTGCGTGCCAGGCAGGTACCGACGCAGCAGCACTCCCGTGATGACAGCGGCCGCTGCCAGGACGCCGGCAACGACTAGCATCACGACGAGGTACGCGGAGTCGAAGGCCGTGGAGGCCGCCTGAATGATGGCGGCGTCTCCCTGCGCCGCCTCCAGTGCCTCAGCGATACCGTCACCAGCCGCCGCCGGTGCGCCGTTGGGGAGGACAACACTGGCGGTATAGATGGCCGTGAGCAGGCTTCCGAGCACGGACACGGCGATGAGGCTGCCGAACTCGTAGGAGACCTCTTCGAGGGAAGCGGCCATGCCTGCACGGCGCACCGGCACGTTCCCGATGATGGCGGTGGAGGCGACCGACATGGCAGCTCCGAGACCGGCACCCGTCACCAGAAGGCCGAGAACCAGCACGCCGAAGGATGATTGGAACCCGACTACCGTCACCACGACGCCGCCGGTGGCGACGGCGAGACCACCGGTGATCAGCGCGAGCAGCCCGACACGGTGCAAGAAGGCACCACCCAGGAGCGCTGTCGGCAACGAGCCCACGGCAATCACGGCAACCAAAAGCCCAGCCTCCAGCGGACTGAAGCCGACGACCTGCTGGAACCGTTGCGTGGTGACAAGCTGGATGCCACCGATGGCGAACATCGCGAACGCCGCGGCGAGCACGCCAGCACTGAACGCCGGGTTGAGGAAGATGGAGAACTCCAGCAGCGGATTCTCCAGGCGCCGCTGACGGCGCACGAAGAGCCAGAACCCGATGGCAGCAACGAGCAGCGCAACAACAATGGTCGCGACAGACGGGGGCGCGTGGCCGATCTCCTTGATGGCCACCACCGTTCCGACGAGCCCGATCATCACCAGTATCGAAGACACGGCATCCCAGCGCTTCGAAGGATCCGGGTCATTGGCCGGGCGGATCAACCAGGTAGCAACCAGCGCCAGCGCCACTACGGGCACGTTCACCAGGAACACCGAGCCCCACCAGAAGTTCTCGAGCAAAGTTCCGCCGAGGATGGGGCCCAGCGCGGCACCCACCACGGAGAGGCTGCCCCAGATCGCGATCGCGAGGTTCCGCTCGCGCTCGACCGTGAAGTACGTGCGGATCAGTGCCAGGGTTGCCGGCATCATCGCTGCCGCACCGACAGCGAGCACAGCGCGTGCACCGATCAGCACCTCGGGCGACGGCGCCAACGCTGCGAGCAGGGACGCCAACCCGAAGATCACCAGGCCGACGACGAACATCCGCGTGTGGCCGATGCGATCACCGAGGGTCCCGCTACCGAGCAGCAGGCCCGCCATCACCAGGGGGTAGGCGTTGATGATCCACAGGCTCTGGGTGCTTGATGCCTGAAGGTCCTCGGTCAGTGTCGGCAATGCCGTGTACAGGATCGAGTTGTCGAGGGTGATCAGTAGGAGCCCCGCTCCGACAGTCACCAGCAGCGACCAGCGTCGCCGTTTCGTCATCGTGGACATGCGCGTCTCCTTAATCGTTTAATCGTGAACAACGTAAGTGTACCGGATGGATGGTGTAGTTATGTCTACTGCGAGAGAGATCCGCGTCACTCCCTGTTCACGGCGCCTAAGGCCAGTGACTACGAGCGTGGTGCTCATTTGGGTACACCCTATTGTTACGCCGGTGTGCGGCAGAATGTTTCCTGTAAAATAGGGCCGTTCCTAGCATTGTTTTACACGTGTCTAGCGGGGTCTAAGCCTTATGTTTACAGAAAGTGGTGAGTGTGATGTTATCGTCTGACGGTTTCCATATTGAAAGTCATATTGACTCTGTACCCGCGTTGGCGCGGGTGAAAGATCTGCATGGTGGACTCTCGTCGGGGCAGCAGGCGTTGGGCAGGATTGTACAATCCTTGCTTGCTGACGCTGATGGCCTCGACGGTGTTCAGCTTTATGCCCTCTCGGATGCAATCGAGTCGTATCGTGATGCAGTCATAGAACAAGAGAATGCCGCCTTTAAACCTTCGCGGAGCGAAGACTAATGGTCAATGACTCTGGTTCGCATGGGCAGCGGGTGGGCTATATCCGTGTCTCCACGGTGGAGCAGAATAATCAGCGCCAGAAAGAACTACTCAATGCTTCCGGCAGGATTGACCGGTTTTTTGAAGATAGGATTTCCGGCCGCACCAAGACTGCCCGCCCTGGACTTGTCGAGTGTATGGCGTACGTGCGAGACGGTGACGAACTTGTCGTGTCGTCGATTGACCGTCTCGCCCGATCGCTGACAGATCTGCGCGGTATTGTTGATGAACTTACCGGCAAGGGTGTGACTGTTACTTTCCTGCATGAGAATCTCGCGTTTGCGAAAGACACGTCCGATCCGCGCGCGGATTTAATGCTCGGAATTCTCGGTAGCTTCGCGGAGTTTGAGCGGGCCATTATCCGCGAGCGCCAGGCGGAGGGGATTGCGTTGGCGAAAAAGGCCGGAAAGTACAAAGGCCGCAAACCCGCTCTTAGCCCGCAGCAAGTAGCGGAGATTAAACGGCGCATATTGGCAGGGGAGTCAAAGGCAGCACTAGCGCGGGAATTTGGGGTAACCCGTCCTACGGTGTATCGAGCATTGAAAAACACCTAGGGTAGTGCAGCCGTGATGGTAGATCAGCGCGCCCATGAGCCCCGTCATATGTCTTGCCATATGGCGGGACATATGTTTAGGCATATGCTAAAGCATATGTCGGCAGTTATGTAGCACTGCCAGCATTTTCGTGCGTCTAGATAGGGTGACAGGCAGAGAAATTAGCGGTGTTGAGTGCAGCTGCAAGTAGCACTGTACGGGTTTCCCCTCATGGGCGGCTTTTATAAAGGCAGGGGTGAAATCATGCTTCTAGGTCTCGTCAGGGGTGGCTGCTAACGTTAGTGCCGGTTCACAATCATGCCCCGCCACCTGTGGTGGGGCGTGGGCGTGACTTCCTCGTCGGTGCGCGGTAAGGCCCGCGCGTGACGTGGGCTGTCCCGCGCGCCTTTTTCAGGCGAGCGGACAACCCTACGACGTAAAGGGAGGTAGACAATGGGTAAACACTCATTGGATACACCCGGTCGCAAAAGAAAAGACCTTGATGCCACCA